>NZ_DAWCVJ010000062.1:0-15297 GCF_052358865.1 Faecalibacterium sp. | reverse complement strand
AAAAGAGTGTTCTCCTTTTATGTTATCGGCTCTGCGGCTGTGCGTCTGGCGCTTTGATAACGGTTATATGGAATTGTTCAATGTCGATTAGACATTCACTTTTACATTTTGGACAAAAGAGAGGAAAATTTTTAAGTACGGTATCTTCCCGAATTTTGTCGCGTGTTTTATTCCCGCAGACTGGGCAGCGGATGAACTCTGTTTTCTCCATATTGTTCACTCCGAATTGCGATCATTCTTTTTCTTATCCCGATATTTCCGTATGAGTTTATTACGGATAGGAACGCCAACACCAATCAAAAGCACAACTGCCAAAATTGTGAAATCCATACAATCACCTCACATTTCCTTATTCTTCATAACCCGAATGGACAAGAAGATTGAAACCGCATACATCACGACAATAGCAAAAACCGCAAGGAAAACGAGAAGTATCGGAGAAGATTCAACGACTGAAATAATTGAGTTCCCGATAGCTGGCATTTTAGAGAGAAGAAGTAAAGTCACCAAAAAACCGGCCACTGGAATATACATAAATACCCGTCCTTTGATTGAGCCGTACTTGTAATATCCCGGAATCTGGAACACAGTATAGAGTGCAAATAAGAATACTCCTGCAATAGCGGCAGTTACAATATCAAATACGCCAACTGTTTCACCCAGCACTTTCAAGACAAGCGGCTGTGCAATCAAAGAAATAATCAAGGAAAGAAGCCCCATTGCAAGGACGAAAACATAGCGTCCGATCACAAGCTCACTTTTACGAACCGGTAAAATACCAAACAGCCGATCCATACTGTTTTTTTCTGTGATGGAAAAGGTATATCCCGTCGTCATGGCAATAAAGCACATAGCAAATGATACCCCTGTCAGTAAAGAACGATTGATTGCGGCAAACACAATCGGCAGAAGCAGGGTAAAGCAAATCGTCTTAAAATATGGTTTTACCAATGCAATATCTAATTTTGTGGATTTCAAAATATTACTCATAATCGTCACCTTTCTTGCTTGTAAACACTACAATTTCATCAATAGTGGCAGGCTCAACAGTCAGGTTGGAGAAATCGTTAATATCTTCGGTTTTCATCAGAGCCTCAAATCCCGTAGGGAATGTACGAATACCAGCCGCCTTATTTTTCAGATCATCGGACAGTTCCTCAATTCCACCTTTTACAATGCGGAACATATCTACAAAATCATCTTTGCTGCCAGTAAAGAACAACTCGCCATAACTGATGTAGGTAATATAATCGGCTGCACGCTCCAAATCGCCTGTGATATGGGTGGAGAACAAAACACTATGTTCGCCATCTTCAATATACTCTGAAAGAATTTTCAAAAGTTCATCTCTGGAAACCGGATCAAGTCCACTGGTCGGCTCGTCAAGGATCAGCAGTTTGGCGTCGTATGAAAACGCACAGGCAAGCATTAACTTCATCTGCATACCTTTGGAAAGTTCTTTTACCTTTTTGGTTGGTGCAATGTGAAATTTCCGTAACATATCCGCAAATTTCTGGCTGTCCCAATTTGGATAAAATACCGAAATGGATTTTTCAACCTGCGACACTTTCCAATCATCACTGAAATAATTTGTATCGAAAACAACGCCCAGCTCTGATTTTACTTTTTGTTCTTCTGCGATATTATCCAGCCCCATCACTTTGACTGTGCCGCCGGTGCGCTTGAGCATATTCAAAATCAGTTTGATTGTCGTTGTTTTGCCAGAACCATTCGGGCCGATCAAGCCCATAATATACCCCTTTGGCAAAGTAAAGCTGATATTGTGAAGTTGAAAAGAATCAAAAGATTTTGAAAGATTCGTTACCTCTAAATAATTAGTCATCTGTTTTTACCTCCGTTAAAATGTCCAAAAGGCGATGTAATTCCTCTGTGGATAGATTTGCCATTCTTGCAGCTTTTATTGCTTCGGTGAGATTGTTTTCTACTTTGCAAATAAGCTGCTCCTTAATCAGTTCTGAACCAGACCCCATTACGAAACATCCGCGCCCCTGCACATTTTTAACAAAGCCCTCTTGCTCTAATTCTGTGTATGCCTTTGTCACTGTTAAGACGCTGATCTTTAGGTCTTTGGCAAGTGTTCTAAGGGAGGGCAAAGTTTCTTCGGCTTGAAGCTCGCCAGATAAAATAGCCGCCTTGATCTGCTGTTTAATCTGCTCGTATATGGGGACGCCAGATACATTTGAAATAATCAGTTTCATTTCTGCATCCTCCGTGTGTTTTAACTGTTATGCTATTGTGTATAACAGTATAACACAGAGAAAAAATAATGTCAATGAATGAATGGATGTTTGTGTTTTCAAGGTTCAAGAAAACATAGCGGAAATGAAATACCACCTTACATCATATTTCATTACATTTTCATAATCCAACCCGAAATGTACAATGATATAGGGTGATATGAGAATGAACCAAGATGAAAGAAGGTTTGACTTTCACGGCCTCGGGGCGGCTCTCAAAAGAGCCAGAGAAGAAAAGGGCTGGACACAAGCCTATGTTGCGGAATTAGTAGACCGTGACTCCCGTACCATTATGAATATTGAGAACAAAGGTCAGTATCCCAGTTTCGACCTTTTTGTTAAACTCATTACCATGTTTGACGTTTCAGTTGACCAGTTTATTCATGCGGACGGAGGGGCAAGGTCAAGCTCTTGCAGAAAGCACATTGATGTACTTCTAAACTCCATGAATGAAAAAGAGCTTGTCGTGATAGAAGCCACAGCCGAGGGCATTAAGAAAGCCAGAGAAACGGAGGTTCCAGAATAAGGGCCTCTGTTTTTTTGCGCCATTTTAGGGGCTGCCGCTAAGTGGCAAGCAATGCCTCTGTGGCCACAAGTGGCACAAAGGCGGCTTGTTGGGGCTCGCCCCAAACCCGTATCTTCGGGCCAACATGGCCCGAAGTGTCAGCGTCGCTTTGCTCCTTGTTTTCATAACCTTAATGCTCCTTTTCCTGCTTTCTTCCCGGTTCGGTGTAGCCCATCAGAGTGTCAATGTTCGCTTTGATCGTGACGATCTCCTGCATATCCCGTCGTGCCTTCTGGTATTCTCCATAGAGCTGTTTTTTCTTTGCTGTGAGCTTACGACCTTCTTCCTTCAGCACATCCATTTTAGGGAGCTTAGCCCCGCCCAGCAGAGAGCGCATTTCCGCTTGTGCAGCCCGGTACAGTTCAAGGTCGGCCTCATGCTCCGCAAGGAATTTCCGGCTGTACTTCGTCGCCTTATACTGCTCAAAGACTGGACGGGTTTTGGCATACTGAACCGTTGCGGTCTTTAGCCCGGCATTGGTTTTCATGGCCTGTTCCGTCTGCTTGACCTGTTCGGAAATAACATGGAAACGGTCTGCCGCCTCGGTGGCTTTCTTCGCCAACTGCTCATAATCGGTCAGGTTATTGTCCTGTATATAGGCAAGAGCGGCGGCCATCTGCTTAATGTTAAATACCTTCGCCCAGCGTTCATATCCCGGCCCCTTACCGGCAGCCAGCTTTGCTTGAATATCCACCGCCAGACTGATTTTCCGCTCCGAGCGCCCGGGGTGTTTTTCTTTGCCCTCAATGGTGGACAGAACATCTTGCAAGTCGTAGCCGTCCCCCAGCGTGGAGGCACGCAGACGGGTGAAGCGTTCCTGTCCCTGCCCGGTCAGCCGGAAGCTGATACCGCCGCCCCGAACCGTCTTGACCTCATACCCGGCCCGCTTCATCAAATTGAGAAATTCGTCCAAATCAGCGGGGCGTTCCGCCAACGCAGTATCAATGGCAAGGCGCAGCCTGTCCTGATAGGAAAGCGGCCCTTTCCGGTCTTTCTGCCACTCTCCATAGTTCCGATACTTGCCCTTGCTCCGGGGCTTCGGGTTCTCCACGATGGATAGCCCGTTTTCAAGGCACAGCCTGTCAGAGAGCCGCCGAAGGGCGAAGCTGGAGCCCCAAAAATTTCGGAATTTCCGGGTGCAGTCAAGGGTGGTGGAGTTGTAATAAATGTGACAATGGATGTGCTGCTTATCGGTGTGCGTGGTAACGATAAAAGCGTGCCGCCCCTTTGTCCAGCGCATAGCCAGCTCATAGCCGATACGGTTCGCCTCCTTCGGGGTGATCTCGCCCGGATAGAAGGATTGTCGTATCTGATAGCACAGCACATTATTTTCTTTCTTCTGTTCCCGGCCCGTCATAGCGGCATAGCTGGCCTTTGCCAAAAGGAACTCGTCCGCCACGGTGGCCGGATCACATTCATAAGCGGAGATATACTTTCCGCTTTCTGTTTTCTCCGGGTCCTTGCCATAGTCCAGACAATCCCGGATAGCCTCAGCAATCGTTTCGCCTTCGCCCGCATGGCGCTGTAACAAAGTTGTGGTAGCCAAAAATCATTCCTCCTTTCCATGAGAAAGGGGCGGCCCATTCAGACCGCCCCGACTTCGGGCCAGTATGGCCCGAGGCTGCTTAACTTGCCAGAAACCGGTACAGAGCGGATTTGCCTCCGTCCAGCGCCCAAAGAAGGGAGCCCGCCGCCGCTTGCAGTCCATACGGCGAAAGAAGGAAGGCAAGAAACAGAAATACAATCCCGCCTATGGGCGTCGGCGTGAAAAAAAGAGCGACACCCAGCACCGCCAGGATCACAGAGGCAATCGTCAGCAGGACGGCACAAATCTCAAACAGAAACACCAGCAGAGCCGCCAGAAGGGACAGCGCCAAAGCAAAGGGAGCAACCAATATTTTCAGCAGTATCTTCATCTTCAAAACCTCCTTTATCTATCCTTCCTACCTCTATTTTATCATGCTTGCCCGGGGACATAAATGTTGCGAAAGATTAGTAAATCCTGTCCCAAACTTTTGGGTCATACTGGCCCGAAGTGGTAAAAAAAGAGCAGGGCGGCAAGCCCCGCAACGGAAGCCTGCCGCCCTCGTCTTACTTTGCCACCAGCTCGGAAAGCTCCCGCAGCACCTTTGACACCTCGCCCCACAGCTTTTCATAGTCCCGCTTCAATCCGTCGATTTCCTCCGGGTACACGCCATAGGTGTGTGCGTGTACGGCGACCTGATTGAGATTGTTGGAACAGCGCCGTTGCAGAGAGATCAGCTCTTTTACGGGCGTAAGGTCGATGTGCAGGATATACCCGTTCAGAGCCATTTTCCGTACATAAGCCCCGGCGTTGGAAATGCCCGCCTCGGCCATCCGCTCATGGATGGCCGCCAGCTCGTCCGGTGTTACCATGACGTGCAGATGGACATTCCGCTTGCGGTTCTCCATCAGCGTTCCAGCTCCCGGCCTTTCCGGCGTTCTTTGGGCTCCTTTACCTTATCCAGCGGTTTTGCGTCCAACTCCGGGGGCGTGGGCGGGATGGGCGTGTTGTTGGGTACGCCGTCGATCATGTTGCAGTTCTGCTCTGTGGAGAGCTCGGCGGTTTTCAGATAGTTGTCTTTTTCGTGCATGGCGATCCTCCTTTATCGTTCCTCATGGTTTTTATGGTTTCGCTTCTGGCCGGGTTCCTTCGGGGGTTCCTGCCCTCTGGTTTCATCTTTGAGCCGGGCAGTAATGGATGGGCGCACCCGGTCAGGATTGCCCGGTGCTGGTTTCAGCTCATAATCCTCCATCTGCTTTTCGGTCAGCGGCTTTGCGTAGGTCAGTTCGCCCCATGCCATCAGCCTGCCGTCTGCCACAGGACGCCGCCTGTCATCATCGTAGTTGACGATGGAAAGAGGCTGGTTATCCAGCGGCTTCGGGTAAGTTCCTATGTCCACGGGCCGCTGGGTGGAATAATAGCGGTAAACGCCCTCCGGTCCCAGCTCGGTATGCTTGACCGCCGCATGGTAAAACTGCTGATAGTCGTCCACCCGGCGGTCAAAGTCCCTCTGCGCCCACGCCTGACTGGTTCCATAGCGGCCCCAGTAGTAATCCCGATGGCCGTTTTCCCCCTCGGTAAACTGCCAGGTCACAAAGGGGCTCGGCGCTCCCGGATTATGCCCCAGCGCAAAGCCGTGTCCGGTTTCAAAGGTGGCAGCTTTCAAAATCACATATCCTTGTACTGTCTCCAAGAGATACCTCCTTTCTGTGCCTCGGGCTAACATGACCCGAAGTGCTGGATGTTACGAAATAAGAGGGCAGACCGGGGAGAAATGTAATAAGATATTCCCACCCCGGAAACACCCTCAAAAAAGCCCGGAATGTCAAGCCTTCGGAGGCGGCAAATCGTAACAGCCGCCCGGCCTTTTCTCCCGCATTTTCCTCATGCGTTCCCGGCTTTTCCGGCGGTTCCCTTCGGCCTTGCAGGCGTCGGAACAGTAGGCTTGACGCCCCTCGGGCAGAAATGCCTTTCCGCAGACCGCACAGGCCCGCAGCTCCGGGGAGATGCCTTCCGTTGTCAGCGCCGCTTGAAGCTCCGGGTCAAGGGGCAGGACAGCCTCACGGAAATAACGGCAGTACGCCCCTGTCCAGCACTTGTGCAGCATATAGCAGGCACAGTCCAGAGGAAGGCACAGGCCGCTTTCCCGGTCATAGTTGGCGCACATCCCCGTGACCAGAGAACGGATTTTTTTCTTCTCGTCACGGGTCAGCTCCCGGGCGTCCATTTAAGACTTCGGGCCACGATGGCCCGAAGGGCGGGACTCCACGATCAGCGCCCGGAACTTCTTCCGGCACTGTTTTTTCTTTCCTTTGCACTCCTTGTAGTAACGGCATCCCTTACAAGGGTCGTCATTGTCCCAGCCGGGGTGCGGTACTTCCTTCATCATTCGTTCAAAAGGGCTGCTTGTAAAATTCATTCTCATTCCTCCGTATCTTCCTCCCACGGCGGGGTATCTTCGTCCTCGGGTTCCTCTGCGATCTCCTCCAGCTCCCCGTCCTCATATTCGCAGTAATCATCTTCCAAATCCGGGGCCTCATGCTTCGGCTTGTAAATCTTGAAATAGTAACCAATCCCACCGCCGGCCAGCACCACCGCACCAATCAGGAGCAGAGAGAGAAGGGGGCTGTCCTTTTTCTCCGGCTCGGGTTCCGGTACTTCCTCCACCGGTTCAGTGGGCTTTGGCTCTGGCTCCGGGGTCACTTCTTTGGGCGGTTCCTTGCCCTGTTCGGCAAGAGGAAGAAGGTCGTCTACGGTAACGGTATTGAGGAAATAGACGTTCTCGCTGGTTTTCTGTTTGTCGATCACCAGATAAAACACGCTTTCGTCTGCTGTGGTGATGGTGTAGAACTCCTTTCCATCCTCGTCGGTGGCGTTGTCCACCACGGTTCCCGTCCCGTCCGGGGTAAAGGGGTTCTGGGTTTCCGGCTCCGCTTCGGTTTCTGCCGGGGAGGGAGCTGTCTCCGGCTGCGGCTCGCTGCTCTGTGCATAAGCCGGGACTGTAAAGATCAGGCAACACAAAAGGCTGGCAGCCATCGCCGCCAGCCTGCGGTATTTAATTTTCTTCATGGGCTGTGTCCTCCTTTTCGGGTGCCTCCGGCTTCGGGTCAGTATGGCCCGAAGCGGTAAGGCTGTTTTTGGGGTCATTCAGAAATGCCATCAGCTGGGCGGGCGTCAGTTTAAGGGAGCGCACCGCCTGCACGATCTGGCTGTTTTCTTCCTCCTGTTTCTGCTTTTCCAGCTCCCGGATTTTGGCCTGCCACTCGGCAGCCTTCTCCCGGGCTTTTTCCAGTTCCTTATCGAGCTTGTCGATCTTGTTCATGCAAGGACTCCTTTCCTCTGGCTCACAAACGCCCGAAGGCATAGAAATGTGTCTGCCAGTAGCTTGAATTGATGTTTGCGTATTGGATGGGCGAACCACAATGGAGCATCATCCCGTCGCCCACATAAATCCCCACATGGGACACAGGGCCGGGGCTGTCATAGGTTCCCGTGAAAAAGATAATGTCGCCGGGCTTTGCCTCGGAGGGGGAAATGATAGCGCACTGGTTATAAATGCCCTGCGCCGTGGTACGGGGCAGGTTGTGGACGCCGCTGGCCGTGTACACCCAGCAGACAAAGCCCGAACAGTCAAAGGAGGTGGACGGGCTGGAGCCGCCCCACACATAGGGCCAGCCGATGTACTTTGTGGCTTCTTCCATGAGCGCCGCAAAAGCCGGGTCATCCAGCGCCTCGCCGGGTATCTCATAGCTGGGGCCGGTATCTTCGCCGCCGTTGTAAATCCCTTCCCACAGATAGGGTTTGTTGCCTTTGAGCTGCTGCATAACGATGTAGATTTCCCGCTGCTGTTCGTTAAGCCTCGGCAGGATCACGGCAGGCAGCGTCTTGTTTGTGAGGGTCACATTGAGAATGTAATACTCATAGGGAACTTCCTCGGTGGTGGTTTCCCCGGTCTCCGGGTCGGTGCTGGTTTCGGTGCGGTAGCGTATCTCGACTTCCTCCGTCAAGGTCAGCTCATACTGTGCCTCGAAGATTTCTCGCAGCTCGTCCTGCACCTGTTCCCGGAAATAGACATGGTACTTTGCAGAGAAATAGGACGCCAGCTCATAGGGGTTATGGCCGATCTCGTCCACGGAATAGCGGTACTCGTCATAGCCGGGATGGGTGCTTTCAATGTTCGCTACCGTCTGCGCCAGCTCGTTTTCCAGTGCCGTGTAGTCCTCGTCCACGCCCAACAGGTCCGTATCCTCCGAGGCGTAGGAAGTGCCGGATAACGCATTGGCAAGGCCGCTGCCAAGCGTGGGGAAAATGGAACTTACCGCCGACACAAGAAAACAGAGCAGCAACAGCAGGAGCAGGACCAGCACCGCCACTGGATGACGGGTCACAAACTGCGCCGCCCGACGGGTCGCAGTTCCCGAAGCGGCAGCGGTTTTCCTTGCGGCCTTTGCGCCCTGTTTTGCAGCCGCCTTTGCCTCTTTGGAATACCGGCGTTTCAGTTTCCATTTCTGCTGCACACGGGAAAGCGGATTGCTGGCAAGTTCCGGGTGCTCGGAGTCCATCTTCTGAAAATCCACATTGGCCCGGGCTTTTATGTCCTTCCGTTCCCACTTTGCCACCTTCCGGGCCGGGTGTTCCTGCCAGCGGCGTTTGGCATAGCGGGTCAGTTTCCGGGTTCCGGCCTCTGCGGCCAGCTCGGATTTATGGGCTCCTTCCACACCTACATTTTCATGCTCGACCTCGTGTATCTTGTTGTGGACATAGAACCATGCTTCTGTACGGGCTCCCCGGACAGCTTTTTTTGCAAGCCCCGGCGGCTTCTGCGCCGCCCGTTTCGCCTCGACCTTATCCAGCTTCTCCCGGGCCTTTCCCAGCTTTCCCCCGGCGTGTTCCGCTTTTGCCTGTGCTTTCTGGTACTTGTCCTTTTTGCTCCCGGCCTTCTCGGCGGAGCCCTCCGGCTCCTGTGCCTTGCCGGTATCCTGCGGCCCGCCCGCTTCATCTTCCTGCCTCATGCGGTCAGAGGGACGGCTTTTCCGGCTGTCCGCTTGAAACTTGCCGCTTTTGGACTTCGGGTCATCGTGGCCCGAAGGACTGTCCTGCCCGGTATCCTCGTCCTCAAACCGCAGGCGTCGGGACGGTGCGGGGGAAGGCCCTTCCCGTTCAGCCGGTCCGGGGCGATTGCTCCCGGTATCCTCCGTCGGCCCCGGCCTTTGAAAATTCCGTTTATCCGGTTTCTTTCCGATGATGTATCCCTCCTTTCCAAACCTCGGGCCATCATGGCCCGAAGTGCGTTATGCCCGGTTCATTTCCTGTTTTTTGTCCTCCGGGCGGGTGGTCATAATGGCGTACAGCTCGGTATTCTGCGGGAAGCGGTCAACAAACGGGATGGTGGTATTCCCGAAGAACAGCAGCCCTTCGCCGGAATTGGTATGGGTCACATAGGAAAGCTGGTGGGGGCTGATCCCAAGCTGTTTGGCTAAAATCTGCCGGTCCCCCTGTGCCTGCGAGAGCAGCACAAGGAAGTCTGAGTTTTCAAAGATGTTCTCAATCTCCGGGCTTGCCAGAAAATCCTTTACGTTCTGCGTTAAAGCACTGGGAACGCACCCTTTTTTTCGCAGCATTTTCCAGATCGCCACACAATAGCTTGCCGTCAGACGGTCACGGAGCAGCACATGAAATTCGTCGAAGTAGCACCATGTAGCGATACCGCGCAGGAAATTCATGGACACCTGCGAGTTTACCAAGTCCTGCATAATGAGCATGGCAATCGTCCGAAGTCCGGCCCCCAGCTTTTTTAAGTCAAGGCATACCAGACGGCGGTTCAGGTCCACATTGGTTTCATGGTTGAACACGTTAAGGGAACCCGACACATAGATTTCAAGGGCAGTTGCCAGCCGTACCGCCTCGCCCTCCGGCTGGGAACAGAGCAGGTCATACAGGGTTTGGAGGGTCGGCATTTTGCTTGTTTCCGGGTCCTGCAAGTGTTCCCGGTACATCTGGCGTACACAGCGGTCAATGACGGTCCGCTCCACCGGCTGCAAGCCGTCCTTGCCGCCGACGATCAGCTCCATCAGCGACAGGATAAAGTCGGCTTTCAGCGCCATCGGGTTTTCCTCGTCAAAGCTCAGGTCAATGTCCATCGGATTGATGTGGTGGGGGCTGTCCGGGGCGATCTCGATGACCTGTCCGCCCAGCCGCCTGATAAGGGGCGAGTATTCGCCCATCGGGTCCACCACAATGATCCGGTCACGGGTGGCAAGGAACACGTTCACAAGCTCCCGCTTTGCGGCAAAGGATTTGCCGGAGCCCGGCACGCCGAGGAACAGGCCGTTGGGGTTTTTGAGCTTTTTCCGGTTTGCCATGATGACGTTATGGGAAAGTGCGTTGAGCCCGTAATAGACGGCTTCGCCATCCATGCGGAGCTCCTGCGTCATAAAGGGAACGAAAATGGCCGTGGAGCTGGTCGTCATGCCGCGCTTGATCTCAATGCCGTTATGGCCCAGCGGAAGGCTGGAAAGAAAACCATCCTCCTGCTGGAAGTCCAGCCGCTTCAAGGTGCAGTTGTATTTCTGAACGATACCAGATACCGTGAACAGGTCGTTGTCCAGCTCCCGGCGGGTCGGGGCCATGTTCACTACAAGGAAGGTCAGCAGGAACATTCGCTCGTTCCGGCTCTGCAAATCTTCCAAGAGAGTCTTTGCGTCGTTGCTGTACGTCACAAGGTCGGGCGGGAGTATGTCCATGTCGTACCCTGACCGGGCTGCCTTCTTTTGTTCCTCCACCTTCATCTTGTCAATGTCGGAGACTTTGGCCTTGATGGATTTTACGGCGGCGGCCTGATCGACGGTTTGGATATGGAGAGTGATGGTCATTTCCGCGTCCATTTCCAAAAGCTCCGCCAGCAGCTTGTCCGAGAGCTCCGAGGCCAAAATCTGCAAGTAGGAGGCGGCGCCCCAAGTCGTCCCCACCCGGAACAGTCGGCTGAAACGAAAATCGAAACTGTCCGGGGCGATAAAGTCTTTGGTGGAAAGCCCGGTTTTGGGGATCATATCCCATGAAAACCGGAAGGGGGAGCCGCTGCCGGGGTGGAGCTGCCCGTGAAGAAGCTCCAGCCGTTCCAGCCCCGAAAGGGATCGGCACTTGACGCCCAGCTTTTTGAAGTTCCCGCAAATGTCCGCCTCTACACGTTCCAGCCTTGCCCTGGCGGTGGAAAGGTCGTCCACATTCACGCCGAAGGTCAGGAGCTTTGTGCGGACAATGCCGTTGTTGCTTTTGGCGATCTGGTTTTCCAGCATTTCCACATACTCACACCGGACGCTGTTGTAATCATCGTCCTGCATGGGGATGTTCACGCTGTACCGGCTGCCCGGGCGGCTCCGGTGGTTGAGGAAGGAAAGCTGGAACGGAAGGCTGCTGTCAAAGTAGTTGAGGCAGGCGCTCCACCCGTCAAAGATGGCCGCCTGATCTTCGGACTGTGCGAGCTGATAGTTGATGTCCTCGTATTCAATGGTTTTGGTGTAATAGCGGTCCGCTACCCGGCACACCCCGTCCCGGTACATTTCCCGGTAAGGGAGGGTCTGCTGGGCGGTGGTGGGAATGTTCTTTCCCTTTGTGAACAGGCCGAGAAGGCCCTGCTTTTCAGGCTTTTTGCCTGCGGGCTTTCCGGCCCTTCTGCTGTTTCGCAATCGGCTGCGCCTCCTTTCTGGCGCTAAGCAGCGCATAGAAATTTTCGGTTTTGTAAGGCCGCACACGGGGATAGAGGAACCGGGTGCGGATGATGTTTTTCAGCACTTTTTCCAGCGGAAGGCCGTCCCGTTCATACATAGCCAAAAAGAAGAACGGGAGCATGAGGCCGATCATCAGGAACATGGCGGCACTGTTCCCGATACTGCCACGGGAAAACAGGTAAGCCGGGAGGCCCACCGCCGCCGCGCTGGAAAAACAAACAAGCTGGCGCTTCGTTAGGTTGAAGGCCAGCTTTGTTTTGATTTTGGAAAGGTCTTTTGGTACTGGCACATAGGCCATTTTGGTACACCTCCTTTACTGCTTCGGGCCAGCATGGCCCGAGGTTATCTTGCGGCTTCTTTGGCCGGGGCTGTGCTGCGGGCAGCTTCGACGGCTTCTCGTCCGCTCTGCCTTGCCCGCCAGTATTCGGGGTGATACTGCCGGATGGACTGATTGAGCTTTTCTTCAAACTGTCCTTTGTCCTTAATGCGGTCAGGGATGTTCCACAGTTTTTTGTCCAGCAGCTCCCGGAGCACCACACTTTCCTGTGCGTCCTCCTCATAGCAGATATAGCCCTTATCCTTGAAGCCGCACTTTTTCGCCGCTGGGGAGAGGACGGCGGCTACCTCATTTGCCACCATCGTTCCGCCGTGGCTGGCGGTAGATACCAGAAACACCCCCGGACAGAGGGTTTCACAGCTCTGCACCTCGCCCCACGGGGAACTTTTCGGCGCATGGAACATTCCGCCTGTCCGGCTCCGGTCCGCCTGCATGAGCGCCGCCTTTTCTAAGATGGCTTTCAGTTCCGGGGAAAAATAGGCATATTCCCGCAGGACCCGGGCGGCCTCCCCGCCGCAGGCGTTCATCAACAGGGTATAGGCGTCGCTGTCCGCTTTGGTACAGCGGCCCAGCAGCTTGCCGTCATAGTAGCAGGCCGCGTCATAGCCCGTCCGTTTGCGTGGCATGGGTTTCGCCTCCTTTCCGCTTCGGGCCAGCATGGCCCGAGGTCAACGCTCCGCACCACGGCTGGGCTTTTCCTTCGGGGGGCGTTCCGCTTTTGCCTGTTCGGCAGCCGCTTTCCCGGCCTTGAGCTGTTCACTGATGGACGCACGCCCGGCAGAGCCGCGCTCCGCCATCTGTTCCAGCTTTACTTCATAGGCTTGCAGAACAGCGGTATTGAGCTGTTCCCGGAACTCCTTTGTGACAGGGTAGGCCATATCCCGGTAGCCGCCTTTGCCGTCTGGCTGGCTGGGCATCCCAAGAAAGAGCCCCTTGCTGCCCTGTACGATTTTCAGATTTTCCACCACAAAGCAGTCATTGAATTTCACGCTGGCAAAGCCCATCAGATTTTTCACAGGTTCGATGACCCGCACGCTTACATCCAGCTTCAACGGTGCGGCCGGGGTGGTGTTTGCAACCTTTTCCTGCATGGTTTCCTCCTTTCCGGCGGGAACAAGGTTCCCGTCCTTGTAGTCATAGCCTTCGCCCGGAGTGCCGCCAGCGTGTCCGCCGATACGCACCCGGACAGTTTCAGATCGGTTTCCACCATAAAGCGCATGGTGTCTGCTTTAGAAAATTCTTCGGGGAGCTTTCCGTAGAAAGCCGGGTGCGGCTGTCCGTCCGCACCCTGTTTGTAACGCCGGGGCATACCGCCTCCTTTCCGCTTCGGGTCAGCATGGCCCGAAGTCTCTTAATGGCAGCCGAAGATGGATTTTGCAAGACTGCCTGTTTTGAATAAGGTAAAACACAGCAGCACCGTATATCCCACACAGCCCCAGATTGCCCCGATGGGGTCGCCGTCGGTGGCGATACTCTGGATCAGCACCGCATAGATGGCGACACAGACTAAGATCAATAGACCTTGAAAGCCCACCGCAAAGAGGGAGCGGAAATAGTTCTGCCCCATGTGTCCGGTTTCCCTGTTGGGGACTGTGGCAAACGGGATAGGCGCTAAACTTGTGAGTAAATAAATTTCAATCATACGGCCATATACGATGACGAAGATCACGATGTTTAAGGCAATCATGGTAAGCTGGATCAGGAAGGATTGTAGCCAGAGTCCGAACAGAGGACCTAACTCCATCGCCTCAAGCTCTGTCCGCAGACTGTCCAGCACATCCGGCGTGATCTCTGTCCCGTTCTGGATAATGCCCGCTGACTGCTGTATCACATGCTGGCTCACATCAAAGACCGCCAGCACGATATTGAAGGTATTCGTCAGGATCATCACAGCCACAAAGGTTTTGAACACCCACTTAAAAAACATCCATGTGTCAACTTCATGGAGGTTGTTGCGTTCTATGAGCATCTGTATCAGTTCATAGGTCATAACAAAAGTGAGGATGACCCCGGCGATTGGCAGAATGGCAGTTTCGGAGATCTGTCGTATCATGGAAAAGACCCCGGCGTTCCAGTCCGCCGGGGTCGTGCCTACCTGTGTGGCGATCTCGCCAACGCTCTGATTGACGTTATCGAAAAGGCCGTCCAGATTTCCCATGATACCATCGGCGAGCAGACCTTTCAGCCATTCAACGATTGCGTCGATGATAAAGTCCATACATCAGCTCCTTTTCTGGAAAAGGGACAATGGGTGACACTTAGCTGAACAGGCCGGACAGCAGAGGGATAAGCTGAAGGCCGATCAGAACGACACCGCCGCCAGCCATGAGCTGCTTAATGCCCTGTGATTTTGCCGCAGGGTTATCCGACCCGTAACCTTCCAGAAGGTTGATGACGCCCCATACCGCCAGACCGGCACCAAGAGCCATAACCAGAATTTTGAGAATGTCGATTGCCTGATTGAAAAATTCCATATACGTTCCTCCATTTTGTTTGTTTGATGGTTTTGGGTACAAAAAAAGCCGCCCACATCGGCGGCGCTTCGGGTCATCATGGCCCGAAGTTACACGAACTCGTCGCTGTCCAGATCATCGAAATTCAACAGGTCAGCTTCTTCGTCTGTGTCGGAGCCATCCACTCCGTACACCGTGTATTCGTCCTCCGGCTTTAGTCTCAATGGCCGGTGGCGGAACAGGCTTTCCAAGCGGAAGGCGTTTTTCTTTTTATCAAATTCGGCTGTGTACTTGTAATTCGGGTGCTTTTTCAAGTCATACTTCGGGGACAGGAAAGGCGGGAGACCCCGAAGCTGCAAGATACATTTATCTCCTGGCTTGGTGGGGATCTCGCTGGTGGTCATCAGTTCCCGGCCAAGCCGCTGCATATTC
>NZ_DAWCVJ010000061.1:0-15679 GCF_052358865.1 Faecalibacterium sp. | reverse complement strand
GGATGAAGGGGGTGGGGTCCACCCAGCGGGAGAGGGGCGTTTCGGTGAGGGTGAGGTCGAAATCGACGGTCAGATAGCCCTCGGCGCTGGGTTCGAAGCTGGTGTTGCGTGCCCGCTCCGACTCCATCCGCTGGCAGTCCAGCTCGGTCTCGGCCCAGCCGCCCTCAAACGGCGAAGTCTCGGCAAGGAGCGTGCCATTTTCGGCGATGAGGTCGTGGCCGGCAAAAACCATGTCCTGCGTGCTCTCGCCGTGGCCCGCCGAGGCGTACAGGTAGCCGCAGAGGAGACGGGCGGACTGGTTGGACACCAGCGTCCGGCGGTACTCGGCCTTGCCGACGGTCTCGTCGCTGGCCGACAGGTTGGCGATGACCGTAGCACCGGCCAGCGCATGGAAGGTGGAGGGAGGCAGGGCACTCCAGAGGTCTTCGCAGATCTCCACACCCAACACGAAGCTGGGCATCTGGCGGCAGCGGAAGAGCAGCGAGGTGCCGAAGGGAACCTCCTGCCCGCAGACTGTCACGGTCTCCACCTCGGTGCTGCCCGGGGTGAACTGGCGCTTTTCGTAGAACTCGCCGTAGTTGGGGAGGTAGGTTTTGGGCACGAGGCCCAGAAGACGCCCGCCGCAGAGGACGGCGGCGCAGTTGTACAGCTTGCCCCGCACCAGCAGCGGCAGGCCCACGAGGGCCACAACGTCCAGCTCCCGGCTGGCGTCCAGCAGGGTCTGCAAGCCATCCAGTGCGCCCTGCTGCAGCGTGCGCTGTAAGAACAGGTCGCCGCAGGTGTAGCCGGTGAGGCAGAATTCGGGAAAAACTGCCAGTCTGACGCCCCGGGCGGCGGCATCCTTCAGCTGGGATAAGATCTGGAAAGTGTTATAAGCGCAGTCGGCCACCCGCAGAGAGGGCGAGAGGGCAGCTGCTTTCAAAAAACCATCATTCATCGGAGGATTTCACATCCTGTCTGTTTCATTGTGCCCCGGCAGAGCGATGCTCGGCGGGGTTTTGCTCAGTATACCACAAAACGGCTCAAACGAAAAGTGACAGTATGGGGAAAGAAAGAAAAAAACGCCGCCTGCACACCGCAGACAGCGCGTTCAAAGCTCAAAAGATGGAAAACGAGATAGACCGTAAGCCGGGTTCTGTATTAAACGACGATCTGTCTAGACCTGCCATTGCTGACAGGTTCGTGCCGCCTTCGGGACACGCGAGCAGCGCTGTACGTCCCATATAGGCGTTGCTTCCGGTAGGGTTTACAAAGCCGCATAGTCACCCATGCGCTGGTGAGCTCTTACCTCGCCCTTTCATCCTTACCGCATTGCTGCGGCGGTTTCCTTTCTGTTGCACTTTCCCTGAGGTCACCCTCGGCTGCCGTTAGCAGTTACCGTGCTCTGTGAGGCCCGGACTTTCCTCAGAGCGGTCAAAGCCGCCCCGCCGCCGTATGTTCCACTCGTTTTCCGCTCCCAATCATACCATAAAAAAACAAGATTTGCAAGAGAAAGAGAATTTTGATATACTTATCCTATATATTGCCCGCGCTGGAGGTGGGAAGATGAAGCTCTATTTCAAGGTCCCGCCCGAGGCGGATGGGGCGCTGCTGCGCAGCTTTCTGCGCCGGTGCAGCGTCTCTGCCGACCTTTCCCGGGCCGTGAAGTTCCGGGGCAGCGGCTTTTTTGCCGACGGCGTGCCCATTCTGGCCAACCGCCGGGTCGAGGCCGGGCAGGTCGTCTCCTTCGAGCTGCCGCCGGAGGGGGAGGGCGTCGCGCCGCAGAGCGGCATCCCGGTGAACGTCGTCTATGAGGACGCCTTTGCCCTCGTGCTGGAAAAACCGCCCCGCCTCGCCGTACATCCCACCCTGAACTACCCGCTGGGCACGCTGGCGAACGGCTATGCGGCATGGGCGGCTCAGCGGGGGAACAGCCCGGTCTTCCGCCCGGTGAACCGGATCGACAAGGATACCAGCGGCCTCGTGCTGGCGGCGCAGAACGGCTACGCCGCCCCGCTGCTGGCCGGACGGGTGGAAAAGCTCTACTACGCCGTCGTGGAGGGGGAGCTTCCCCTTGGCCCGGGCGTCATCGATGCGCCCATCGGGCGGCAGGGCGGGAGCATCATCGGTCGCTGCGTCACGCCCGACGGCAAGCCCAGCCGGACGGAGTACACCATTTTAAAGGCAGAAAACGGCCTCAGCCTCGCGGCCTGCGTGCCGGTGACGGGCCGCACCCATCAGATCCGGGTGCATTTTGCTTCCATCGGCCACCCGCTGGCCGGGGATGACCTATACGGCGGGAGCAGGGCACGCATCGGACGGCAGGCCCTCCACTGCGCCCGCCAGACATTCCGAGTGCCGCGCTGTGAGACGCTGGAGGACGGCATCTGCATCGAAGCGCCGGTGGACGAGTCGACCCTGCGCACGGTGACGGTGGAAAGCCCGCTGCCCGCCGATATGGCGCAATTCTTTCGCTGAATTTGTGAATTTCGTGAAAAGTAGGTGAAAGCTTGGCCCAAATTTTGTGTCAATGCTTGTTTCGGCGCGGGCAGGGTGTATAATAAACAGAGTATTCTTGTAAAAAAAGCTGCACTTATGCGGCAGCATGTCGATATGAGAGATAAATCAGAATCTCCTGAAGATACAGGAAGGAGCATCCTTTTTGCTGGAAGATAAAACAACTGAAACGCGGCAGGACGTGCCGACTGCCGCGCCGCAGCACAGCAGCTTCCGCGCAAGGCTGCGCTCACGGTGGGCGCAGTTCCAGTGCGTCCGTCTGCTGCGCCGCCACCGGCGCTTCCGCCTTCGCCGCCATCGGCTGGACAGCGCAGCCAAGAAGCTGGGGGCTTCGCCGCTGGCGGCACGCATCGGCGCAGTGCTCTATGCACTGGGCTTTGGTGCAGAGTATGCTGCGGTGCGTGCCGGGCGAGGCGTCAAGCACTTGGCCCTCTTGGGCGTCCGGGGCATCTGCCGCTTTGCAAAAGACCTGACCGAGACGGCTTTCCCGGGTGCGGCACAGGTCGTCAAGGATCTGTTCGGCCCCTTTGCGCTGCTCGTGAAGGGCATAGTGGCCCTTCTCATCCACGCCCACCAGATCCACAGAGAAAAGGGCCTTGGCGCGGCACTGAAGGCCAGCGCCCACTATCTCGCCAGCGGCGTCCGCCGTAACCTCCGGCTGCTGCCCCGGATGGCGATGTACATCCTGCCGGTCTGTGCGCTGGCGCTGGGCAGCATGGTGTTTGAATATGTCATCAACCAGCCCTACGCGCTGGCTGTGCAGGTCAACGGCGAGACCGTGGGCTATGTGGCCAACGAGGATATCTTCGACACAGCCCGCGAGGACGTGATGGAGCGTATCAACTACGCAGGCTCCGATAAGACGGAGCTGACCATCGAGCCGAGCTATACCATCGCCGTCGCCCATCATATGCTGGATGAGAACGAGATGGCCGACGCCATCATCCAGAGCGCAGGCGACCAGATCGGCGAGGGCACGGCCCTGTATCTGGACGGTGAGCTGACAGCGGTATGCAGCGACGGCGACGCGCTGCGCGCGTATTTCACCAGCCGTCTGGAACCCTACGAAGTCCCCGATGACCCCAACGTGAGCGTGGGATTCAACAAGCAGGTCACACTGGAGGACGGCCTTTACTTCAAGGACAGCCTACAGGATTATGCGGACGTCGAGAAGGCGCTTTCCGACGTCAAGCAGGCCCAGAAGGCGTACACGGTCAAGAACGGTGACACGCTCTGGGACATTGCCCATAAGAATGACCTGACATTCCGGGAGCTGTGTGCGCTCAATACGAACTTCAAGGGCGAGCCGCTGAACGAAAAATCCAACATCCGTGAGGGCGATGAGCTGATCGTCACCAAGGAAGAAGCGGCCCTCGAGGTGCGGATCACCCGCATCGAGACCCGGGAGGAGGAGGTCGCCTTCGCCATCGAAACGACCAAATCCAACGAATATACGAAGGGCACCACCAAGGTGCTGCAGGAAGGCCAGAACGGCCTGCGCCGCGTGACCTTCCAGAACGTCTACGATACAAACAATGTCCTCGTGGAGCAGACCATCCTCTCCACCGAGGTCATCAAGGAGCCGGTGAATAAAAAGGTGGTGCAGGGCACTAAAAAGGTGAAGTCCAGCACCAAATTCATCACCGGCAGCGGCCAGTTCATCTGGCCTGTGCCGAATTACCGCTACTGCTCGCGCTGGTATGGCGGACGCCACCGGGGCGTGGACATCTGTGCCCCGGCGGGTACGCCCATCTACGCCTCCGCAGGCGGCACCGTCACCAAGGCGGGTTACAACAAGGCCGGTGCGGGCACGGGCTATGGCTACTCGGTCATCATCAATCACGGCGGCGGCTACAGCACCGTGTATGCACACTGCCTGTCCCTGACCGTCAGCGCAGGCCAGACCGTCAAGCAGGGCCAGCTCATCGGCTATCTGGGCAGCACGGGCCGTTCCACCGGCAACCACTGCCACTTTGAGATCCGTCTCAATGGTTCGTACATTCCCCCGCAGAACGTGTTCCCGGGGAGAAAATAATTCTATAAAAAGGAGAAATTCATTATGGCTACTCCTCACATCAGCGCCGAAAAGGGCGATTTCGCAAAGACTGTCCTGATGCCGGGCGACCCCCTGCGCGCAAAATTCATTGCAGACACCTTCCTGAAGGATGTCCGTCAGGTGACGGGCGTGCGCGGGATGCTGGGCTTCACCGGTACCTACGAGGGCCGTCCCATCAGTGTGATGGGCAGCGGCATGGGAATGCCCTCCATCGGCATCTACTCCTATGAGCTGTTCAAGTTCTACGATGTGGACAACATCATCCGCATCGGCTCTGCCGGCAGCTACACCGACAGCGCCAAGCTGTTCGATACCGTGCTGGCCACCGGTGCGGTCAGCGAGTCCAACTATGCCCGCGTCCAGAGCGGCAACGACCACGACATCACCTTCCCCAGCGAGGGGCTGAACGACAAGCTGCGTGCCTCCGCCAAGAAGCAGGGCATCAAGCTCATCGAGGGCAACATCCACTCCTCCGATGTCTTCTATCGTCAGCCCTCCGACGCAAAGCCCACTTACTGGGAGCTGCTGCGGGACGAGCGCGGCTGCCTCTGCGTGGAGATGGAGAGCTTTGCACTCTTCGCCAACGCTGAGGTGCTGGGCAAGAATGCCGCCTGCCTGCTGACCATCTCGGACAGCTTCGTCTCCCCGGAGATCACCACCGCAGAGCAGCGCCAGAAGAGCTTCACCGATATGATGAAGGTCGCGCTGGGGGCGGAGTACTAAGCGTTTTTGAACCAAAGAGGGTCGCTGTGTTTTGCAGCGGCCCTCTTTTTTGACGGAGGCTTTGCTTGCACTTCTGAAAAGAATGATTTATACTTAAATATACGACACAGAAGAATGTACGACACAGAAGGGAATGAGGCCGATGAACAGAGAAACGGTGAACATAGTGCGCAGTCCGATTTCTGTGGAGGGGAACATCCGGCTTGTTCCGTATTATCCGGCCTACGATACAGCACTTGCGTGGTATCAGGATGCACAGCTCTGCAAACAGGTAGATAACAGGGACTCCGTTTATGATTTGCCGCTGCTGAAGCGGATGTATCATTATCTGGACACGCACGGAGAACTGTTTTATATCGAGTATCGGGGTGTGCTTTGTGGTGACGTCAGCCTGCGGACGACAGGCGAGCTGGCCATCGTCATCTGCAAGGAGTACCAGAATAAACACATCGGGCGGAAGGTCATCGAAAAAATGCTGGAGATGGCTCGGGAAAGGGGCTTGGCAGAGTGCTTCGCGCACATCTATTCCTTCAATACCCAGTCGCAGAAAATGTTTGAATCTATTGGCTTCGTCCCGCAGGACGAAGAACGCTATATCTACAAATTACAAAAAGGAGAACCGACCATGACAAAACTGACTCTGGAAGAAAAGCAGGAGCTGATCCGGATGGCTCTTGCGGCCCGGGAAAAGGCTTATGCGCCCTACAGCGGCTTTATGGTGGGCGCAGCCCTGCGGGCTGAGGATGGCCGCATCTTCACTGGCTGCAATGTGGAGAACGCTGCCTTCACCCCCACCAGCTGCGCCGAGCGGACGGCACTGTTCAAGGCTGTAGCGGAGGGCGTGACCAAGTTCACCGACATCGCGGTGGTGGGCTCCCGCCGGGGCGAGGTCAACAAGCAGATCACCTCGCCCTGCGGCGTCTGCCGTCAGGCGCTGTTCGAGTTCGGCGGCCCGGAGCTGAATGTCATCATGGCAAGAAGCCCGGAGGACTTCGTCGAGCGCAGCATGGACGAGCTGCTGCCCTTCGGTTTCGGCCCCTCCAATGTGGCGGGCAACAAGGCCGTGAAAGACTGAACGCAGCTGCGCGAAAAAGACCGGACGGAGCGGATTTTCCGGGATAAGTGTGATTTTTATACAATTTTGATAAAATATTTGTAAATGTTTTGTAATCGGAAAAGACTTGCATCTGTCACTTCTTCCCGCTATACTTGAGCCAGTAAATGTGCAGGTGCGCACATTTCGTCAATAAGACGCGATTATATTAAAATAAAAGGAGAGTTTTCATTATGATGATTTCTCGTCGTAACTTTCTGGCAGTGGCTGGCGCCGCTGCTGCTGCCGCTGCTCTGACTGCCTGCGGCGGTTCTTCCTCTTCCACCGCTTCCTCCGCAGCTGCTTCCACCAGCACTGCCGCTTCCACCGCTGAGGGCGGCGAGAAGATCGTGAAGGTCGCTCTGACCTGCGACACCGGCACCATCGACGATGAGAGCTTCAACCAGGCTTGCTGGACCGCTGTTTCCGGCTACATGGGCGATGACTGCCAGTACTACATCCCCGAGGCTGACGCTTCCGATGAGGACCGCGAGACCATGATCCGTCAGGCTGTCAACGACGGCGCTGATGTCATCGTCTGCGTCGGCTACCTGTACGGCGCTTCTCTGGCATGGGCTGCTGACCAGTACCCCGATGTCAAGTTCATCGCCGTTGACGTCACGCAGGGCGACATCGGCACCGATGCCATCCCCGCAAACTGCTACTGCATCACCTTCAAGGAGGAGCAGGCAGGCTATCTGGCAGGCTATGCCATCGTCAAGGACGGCAAGACCAAGCTGGGCTTCCTCGGCGGCATGGCTGTTCCCGCTGTTATCCGTTACGGCTACGGCTATGTTCAGGGCGCTGATGCTGCTGCTCAGGAGCTGGGCACCAACATCGACATCAACTACTTCTACGGCGGCCAGTTCTACGGCGATGCAAACATCACCTCCCGTATGGAGGGCTGGTACTCCAACGGCACTCAGGTCGTCTTCGCCTGCGGCGGCGGCATCTACACCTCCGCTGTTGAGGCTGCTCTGAAGAGCAACGGCTATGTCATCGGCGTTGACGTTGACCAGAACTACATCGGTGTCAACGGCGTGGCTGACGGCTCCTTCGCTTACAACCCCTTCATCACCTCTGCAATGAAGGGCCTGACCGAGGCTGTCAACACCGCTCTGTCCGACATCGAGGCAGGCGATTGGAGCGACATCGCTGCTTCCAACGGCAACTTCGGTCTGGAGGACGGCGACTATATCGGCCTGCCCACCGATGCTGACAGCTGGAACTTCGAGACCTTCACCACCGACGAGTACGAGGCTCTGAAGAGCAAGATCAAGAGCGGCGAGATCGTTGTGGACAACAACTCTGACGACAGCACCAAGCCTACCGTCAGCGAGTTCACCACCGTCAACTACATCCAGTAATCAAGGCTTTCCCGGGCGGGATGCTCTGCAAAGGGCATCCCGCCTTTTTGCGTTCTTTCGGGCAGCGGGAGAGGGCTGTTTGGCAAAATGCACAAAAGTAATACTTATGATATGGCAAAACACTAAATTTTCAAAAAGAAGTGTGCAAAACGACAAAAATACGGTATAATGGTCACTAGAATAGTATAAGTGTCGCTTGGACACGAAAGGAGAGTGAGCAGATTGGCAGAGGATTTTGTGATCGAGATGCTCCATATCACCAAGGAGTTCCCGGGCATCAAGGCCAACGACGACATTACCCTGCAGCTGCGAAAGGGCGAGGTCCATGCCCTGCTGGGCGAGAACGGTGCAGGCAAGAGCACGCTGATGAGCGTGCTGTTCGGCCTGTATCAGCCGGAGGAGGGTAAGATCCTCAAGAACGGCAAGGAGGTCGCCATCCGCAACCCCAACGATGCGAACGCACTGGGCATCGGTATGGTCCACCAGCACTTCAAGCTGGTGGAGTGCTTCAGCGTGCTGGACAACATCATTCTGGGTGTGGAGCCGAACAGGATGGGCTTTTTGCAGAAGGCCGAGGCCCGCAAGAAGGTCATGGCCCTGAGCGAGAAGTACGGCCTGCGTGTTGACCCCGATGCCCTCATCAGCGACATCTCGGTGGGTATGCAGCAGCGCGTGGAGATCCTGAAGATGCTCTACCGCGACAACGAGATCCTGATCTTCGACGAGCCTACCGCTGTGCTGACCCCGCAGGAGATCGACGAGCTGATGGAGATCATGCGCGGGTTCAAGAAGGAGGGCAAGTCCATCCTTTTCATCACCCACAAGCTCAACGAGATCATGGCGGTCGCCGACCGCTGCACCGTCCTGCGCAAGGGCAAGTACATGGGCACCGTGGACATCAAGAACACCACCAAGGAGGAGCTTTCCCGCATGATGGTCGGCCGCGATGTCCAGCTTCAGGTCGATAAAAAGCCCGCCCACCCGGGCGAGGTCGTGCTGGACGTGGAGGGCGTCACCATCCACAACGACCAGCGCAAGAAGGACTCCGTCAAGGACGTCACCTTTCAGGTCCACGGCGGCGAGATCGTCTGTCTGGCGGGCATCGAGGGCAACGGTCAGACCGAGTTCGTCTACGGTCTCACCGGCCTCGAGAAGCTGTCGGGCGGCAAGATCACGCTGGACGGCAAGGACATCACCCACGCCAGCATCCGCCAGCGCTCCAAGGACGGCATGAGCCACATCCCCGAAGACCGCCACAAGCACGGTCTGGTGCTGGACTACAGCCTCGAGAACAACATGGTGCTCCAGCGCTACTGGCAGCCCGAGTTCCAGAAGGGCGGCTTCATCCGGTCCGAGAAGGTCCGCGAGTATTCCGATAAGCTCATCGCCCAGTATGACGTCCGCAGCGGTCAGGGCAGCGCCACCATCGTGCGCAGTATGTCCGGCGGCAACCAGCAGAAGGCCATCATCGCCCGCGAGATCGACAGAGACCCCAAGCTGCTGGTGGCTGTTCAGCCTACCCGCGGCCTTGATGTCGGCGCCATCGAATATATCCACAGACAGATCGTCGCCGAGCGCGACAAGGGCAAGGCAGTCCTGCTGGTCAGCCTCGAGCTGGATGAGGTCATGAACCTGTCCGACCGCATCCTCGTTATGTACGAGGGCGAGATCGTCGGCGAGTTCGACCCCAAGACTACCACTGTGCAGGAGCTGGGCCTCTACATGGCCGGCGCACGCAAGCAGGGAAAGGAGAACAACTAAATGAACAAGAAAAAACTTTCCCACAGCAACCTCAACAGCTCCATCACCAGTGTGCTGGCCGCGCTGCTGTGCATCGTCATCGGCATGGCTGTGGGCTTCCTCGTGCTGCTGGCCATCAATCCGGCCCACGCATGGGGCGACGGCTTTGTCCGCATCGTCAAGGGCGGCTTCCATGATGCGCCCTACGGCGTCGGCAAGGAGCTGGCCAACGCAGCCCCCCTCATCATGACCGGCCTGTCCGTGGCGTTCGCGTTCAAGACCGGCCTGTTCAACATCGGTGCAGCCGGTCAGTACACGCTGGGCGCTTACGGTGCCCTCTACTGCGCCATCATGCTCAAGATGCCATGGTTCGTCTGCCTCATCGCAGCAACCATCCTCGGCGGCATCTGGGGCGCGATCCCCGGCTTCTTCAAGGCCTACTTCAACATCAATGAGGTCATCACCTCCATCATGTTCAACTGGATCGGCCTCTATCTGGTCAACGAGCTCATCTACCAGAACGGCACCGGCCCCATGTACGATGTGCGCAACACCCGCACTCTGAACCTCGGAAAGAGCGCTGAGCTGTCCAAGTCCCTCATTCCGGACTTTGGCCTGAACAAGATGTTCCAGACCAACAGCACCACTATCGCCATCTTCCTCGCAGCTGCGGTGGCCGTCCTCATCTGGGTCATCCTGAACAAGACCACCTTCGGCTATGAGCTGAAGGCCGTCGGCCTGAACAAGAGCGCAGCCCGCTATGCCGGCATCAACGAGAAGAAGAATATCATCCTCTCGATGGCCATTGCAGGTGCACTGGCCGGTTTCGGCGCAGGCCTCTACTACCTGTCCAATGTGTCCCAGTGGAACCCGCTGAACTCCACCAGCCTGCCCACCATGGGCTTCAACGGCATTTCCGTGGCCCTGCTGGCAAGCTCCAACCCCATCGGAACCATCTTCTCTGCGATTTTCATCTCCCACATCTCGGTCGGCGGCTCGTTCCTGTCCACCAAGTACTATCCCACGGAGATCTCCGACCTCATCAGCGGCATCATCATCTACCTGTGCGCATTCTCCATGTTGTTCCGGGGCAAGATCCACGCCCTGCTGTTCAGGAATGCGGACAAGACCAACGTGAATGCAGAGCCTGCCCCTGCTGAGACCAAAACCAAGAAGGAGGGCAAGTGATATGCTGCTTCTCATCAAGTATACCCTGCTGTATGGCATCGTGCTGATGCTGGTCGCTCTGGGCGGTATGTTCAGCGAGCACTCCGGCATCATCAACATCGCACTGGAAGGCATCATGGTCATCGGCGGCGTGGCGGGTGTCCTCACCCTCACTATGCTGCCTGCAAGCCTGCCTGCGTTTGCTACGGTCCTCATCGCCGTGCTGGTGGCGGCTCTCGCCGGTATGGTCTACAGCCTGCTGCTGGCCTTTGCCTCCATCAACCTGAAGGCGGACCAGACCATCGGAGGCACAGCCCTGAACCTGCTGGCGACGGCCATCGCCGTGGTCATCGCCAAGTATTTCAGCACGAGCGGCAGTGCCAAGCTGAACTACTCCAACAAGCCCTTCCTGTTCAGCCTCGGCGGTTTGGAGCTGAGCATCTTTGTCCCGCTGGGCATCGTCCTGCTCATCGTCAGCTATGTCGTGCTGTACAAGACCCGCTTCGGCCTGCGTCTGCGCGCCTGCGGCGAGCATCCTCAGGCAGCGGACTCCGTGGGCATCAACGTCTATAAGATGCGCTATGCCGGTGTTGTCATCTCGGGCGCACTGGGTGCCATCGGCGGTCTGGCTTACATCGTGCCTCCCGTCCAGACGTGGAACTTCGAGGTCGGCGTGGCCGGCGCCGGCTTCCTTGCGATGGCCGTTATGATCTTCGGTCAGTGGAAGCCCTTCAACATCTGCGGCGCGGCCATGTTCTTCGCCGTTTTCAAGAGTCTGGCCAACATCGCTGACTCCACCTTCCTCGCACAGCTCCACTGGTCCAGCAACATCTACAACATGATGCCCTTCGTGGCATCGATGGTCATTCTGGCCTTCACCTCCAAGAACAGCATGGCCCCCAAGGCCGAGGGCATCCCCTACGATAAAGGTTCCCGCTGATCCGAGGGCGTTTTTTCGGGGCGCAGCTGCTTTCCGGGCGGCTGCGCCTTTTTCGTTCTTTTTTTCAACAGATTCCACAAAACGATACTTGCTTTTGCGGAAGAATTTGCTATACTTGAAGTACAATGTCATACTTATTGCCGACGGCAGAGCGTTGGCGGAGAATACGATTTAGGAGCGTGAACTTATGCGCATTTACGATCTGATCGCAAAAAAGCGGGACGGCGGCACCCATAGCCGCGAAGAACTGGAAGCCATCGTCAACGGCTTCGTCAGCGGCGAGGTGGCCGATTACCAGATGGCGGCATGGATGATGGCCGTCTATCTGCGGGGCATGACCGACGAGGAGACTGCCGAGCTGACCGACGTGATGGCCCACAGCGGCGTCATGGTCGATCTTTCGCCCATTCCGGGCATCAAGGTGGACAAGCACTCCACCGGCGGCGTGGGCGACAAGACCACGCTGGTCATCGCGCCCATCGTCGCGGCCTGCGGCGTCAAGATCGCCAAGATGAGCGGCCGCGGACTCGGCCACACCGGCGGCACCATCGACAAGATGGAGAGCGTCCCCGGCACCAAGACCGCCCTCTCGCAGGAGGAGTTCTTCGCGCAGGTGAACAAGATCGGCCTGTCGGTCATCGGCCAGAGCGAAGGCATCGCCGTGGCGGATAAAAAGATGTACGCCCTCCGGGACGTCACCGCCACCGTCAGCTGCATCCCCCTCATCGCGTCCAGCATCATGTCCAAGAAGCTGGCCTCCGGCTCGGACGCCATCCTGCTGGATGTCACCACCGGCACCGGCGCGTTCATGAAGACCGTGGAGCAGAGCATCGAGCTGGCCAAGCTGATGGTCTCCATCGGCACCCATCACGGCCGCCGCGTCGCTGCCATGATCACCGACATGGACATCCCGCTGGGCCGCAACATCGGCAACAGCCTCGAGGTCATGGAGAGCATGGATGTGCTCAAGGGGCATGGCCCCGCCGACCTGACTGAGGTGTGCTTACAGCTGGCCACCAATATGCTGGTTCTGGCCGACAAGGGCACCCCCGCCGCGTGCCGCGCCATGGCCGAGGCCGTCCTCGCGGACGGCTCCGCCTATGCAAAGTGCAAGGAAATGTTCGCGGCACAGGGCGGCGACATCCGGGTGCTGGACGACTACAGCCTCTTCGAAAAGCCCGCCGCCAGCTATGAGCTGCGGGCCGAGGAGGACGGTTACATCATCGCCAACGACGCCGAGAAGATCGGCTCTGCCAGCGTGCTGCTGGGCGCAGGCCGTCAGAAGAAGGGCGACCCGCTGGACTTTGCCGCCGGCATCACCCTCCACAAGAAGCGCGGCGACTATGTCCATAAGGGCGAGAGCCTCGCTACCTTCTACGGCGCAGCCGACCGATTCGACGCTGCCGCCGCCGAGTACCGCAGCGGCCTCGTCTACGGCCCCGAAAAGCCCGAAGAGGCCCCGCTGGTCTACGCCCTCGTCACCAAGGACGGCGTGGAGCGGTACGAATAAAGCCTGAAAATGCCTGACAGCCCCGGGGTGTGCACACCCCGGGGCTGCTTTTTCCGCCGAAATGGTGCTTTGCAGTGGATAAAACAGGCAGAAGGGCCGATTTTGTAGATATTTGGCCCGAGATATGCTATAATCAATTCAATAGCGCCCAAACGGCGCAGGAGAAGAGAAAGGGTTATTCTATGAAGATCGTTTTGGTGGGCGGCGGCAAAGTCGGCACAGCGCTGGCGCGGCAGCTCAGTGAAGAGGGTCATAATGTGACCGTTGTCGATACGAACAAGGCCCGTGTGGAGCACATCGGCGAATCCTACGACGTGATGAGCATTCTCGGCAACGGCTCGTCCATCACCACCCTGTCTGAGGCGGGCGTGGAGGAGGCGGATGTCTTCATTGCAGTCACCGGCTCGGACGAGCTGAACCTGCTGTGCTGTATGTTCGCAAGAAAGGCGGGCAACTGCCACGCCATCGCCCGTGTGCGCAACCCGTCCTACAGCCATGAGCTGGACTTTATCAAAAAGCAGATCGGCATCTCGGCCATCATCAACCCTGAGATGGCAGCGGCGAAGGAAATCTCGCATCTGCTGCGTTTTCCGGGTGCAAGCAAGATCGACACCTTTGCGGACGGGCGCGTGCGGCTCATCAAGTTCGCCCTGACCGAGCAGCAGGGGCTGGACGGTGTGGCCATCCATGAGATCCCCACCCAGCTCAAGAGCGACATTCTGGTCTGCGCCGTGGAGCGTGACGGCGGGGTCATTATTCCCAACGGCAACTTCGTGCTGAAGAACGGCGATCAGGTCACCTTCCTCGCTACGCAGGAGAAGGCCCACGAGTTCTTCCAGCGCATCCATATGCCGGTGCGGCCGGTGCGCAATGCCCTCATCGTGGGCGGCGGTGCCATCGCCTACTACCTGAGTCAGGAGCTGCTGGAAAACCACATCCGCGTCCGCATCGTGGAGCGCGACCCGGCCCGCTGCAATGTGCTGGCCGAGTCCCTGCCTGAGGCACAGATCCTCAACGAGGACGGCTCCAACCGCGACTTCCTGCTCTCGGAGGGACTGGAATCCACCGAGGCCTTCGTGGCCCTGACCAACATCGACGAGGAGAACGTGCTGCTGACCTTGTTTGCCAAAAAGCACTCCAAGGGCAAGCTGGTCACGAAGATCAACCGCCTCGAGTTCGACGATATTCTGGCCGGGCTGGATCTGGGCAGCATCGTCTACCCCAAATACATGACCTGCGATTACATCGTGCAGTACGTCCGTGCATTGCAGAACGAGGCCGGCAACAACATCAAGACCCTCTACCGCATCCTCGACGACCGCGTGGAGGCGCTGGAGTTCACCGTCCACGAGGAGAGCCGGGCCACCGGTGTGCCGCTGAGCCAGCTGCATCTGAAAAAGAACCTGCTGCTCTGCTGCATCACCCGCGGCGACCGCATCCTCATCCCCCGCGGCGGCGACCGCATTCAGGTGGGCGACAATGTCATCGTCGTCACGCTGGAGCACGGCCTGCACGATCTGCGGGACATCGTGGAAGGGTAACGGGGGACAGAACGTATGAATTATGCGATCGTCTTTCGTCTGCTGGGCTATATCCTGATGATCGAGGGCGTTTTGCTGCTGCTTCCGGCGGCGACGAGCCTCATCTACGCCGAGTGGGCTGTCATGGGCGTGTTCCTGCTGACAGCGGCCATCAGCGCGGCGCTGGGCTTCGGGCTGCGGACCATCAAGCCCCGCAGCAAGGTGTTCTATATGCGGGAGGGCTTCGCGGCCACGGCGCTGAGCTGGATCGCCATCAGTATCGTAGGCGCCGTGCCCTTCGTCCTCACCGGCTGCATCCCGAACCCGGTGGACGCCCTCTTTGAGACGGTGTCGGGCTTCACCACCACCGGTGCCAGCATCCTGCCCGCCGTGGAGGGCCTGCCCAACGGCATCCTGTTCTGGCGCAGCTTCACCCACTGGATCGGCGGCATGGGCGTTCTGGTCTTTCTGCTCTCGCTGCTGCCCTTGACCGGCGGCTCTCACGTCAACCTGATGAAAGCGGAAAGCCCCGGCCCGCAGGTGGACAAGCTGGTGCCGAAGGTGCAGTCCACGGCGAAGATCCTGTACGGCATCTATTTTGCACTGACGGTAGTGGAGTTCTGCTTCCTGCTGGCAGGCGGCATGAATGTATTCGACTCGATGCTCACGGCCTTCGGCACGGCGGGCACCGGCGGCTTCGGGTTCAAGAACGACAGCTTTGCCAGCTTCTCGCCCTACATCCAGTGGGTCGTGACCATCTTTATGATCCTCTTCGGCGTCAACTTCAACGCCTATTTCCTCCTGCTGCTGCGGAGGTTCCGCCGCGCAGCGTCCAGCGAGGAGGTCCGCGCCTATTTCGGCATCATTCTGGCGGCGGTGGCCGTCATCACGGTGAACATCCGCAGCCTCTACGGCACCTTCGGCGAGGCACTGCGCCAAGCGGCCTTTCAGGTCGGCTCCATCATCACGACCACCGGCTTTTCCAGCTGTGACTTCGACCTCTGGCCCACGCTGGCCAAAGAGGTGCTGGTGCTGCTGATGTTCGTGGGTGCCTGTGCGGGCAGCAC
>NZ_DAWCVJ010000060.1:0-16037 GCF_052358865.1 Faecalibacterium sp. | reverse complement strand
TATCGCAAATATGCTGTTTGAATGTTGCACTAATTTCTTGTCTTGCGATAAAAGCGCAAACTGCTATACTCTTCGATATTCAAGAGCGGCAGCCTCAGCGTGAAGATGCTGCCCCTGCCGACTTCGCTTTGCAGGGTGATCTCGCCGTGATGGAGGCGGGCCAGCTCCTGCGCGATGGTCAGGCCGAGGCCGGTGGAGTCGTGCTTTTTGTCGGCAGAGGTGTGGAAATACCGGTCGAAGACGGCCCCCTGATCTTCCGGTGCGATGCCGCAGCCGGTGTCCTGCACGCTGACGCAGGCCGTCCCGCCTTCGGCGCGGCAGACCACATGGATGCTGCCCCCGGCGGGGGTGTAGTGGATGGCGTTGGTCACGAGGTTCTGGAGGATCTGCTGCAGCCGCACACTGTCGCCCCAGACGGGCAGGAGAACGTCGGCGCTGAGGCAGAGCGCAACACCCTTTTGGTCGGCCTCGCTCTGACAGGCCGCGCAGACGGTGGCGGCTTCTTCGTTGAGCGCAGCGCGGTCCTCGTTGAGCAGGAGCTGCTTCTGCTCAAGCTTGGCCGCGAGGAAGAGGTCTTCCGTCAGCCGCCGCAGGAACTCGACGCGCTGGCGCAGGGCGGGCAGAAGGGCAGGCAGGGCCTCGGGGGCGGATTCCAGCGTTTCCAGCCCGTTGCTGACTGCAAACAGGGGGCTGCGCAGGTCGTGGAAGATGTTGAGCATCATACTCTTGCGGGCATCGGTCTCGGCGGTCAGCTCCTTTGTCCGCTCGGCCACCCGGGCGTCCAGCTCCCGGGCCAGCTGCTCGGTGCGGTCGAAGAGGAGGGCGAACCGGCGGCAGACGAAGACCATGCAGCCGATGGCAAAGGGCAGGTCGTAGAGGCGGGAGCAGCGCAGCAGGTAGAAGGGGACGGACTCCACGAAGAAGGAGCTGTCCAGACCGGGCAGCAGCGCCCAGATCCGGAAACCGGTGGTGACGGCGCAGGGCAGGAGCATCAGTCCGGCCCCCTCATAGCCCGCCTTCACAGCGGCCATCAGGAGATAGAGGCAGAAGAACATACCGGCTGCCAGCACTCCCACTCGAAGCGGGGGATAGTCGTTCATGCCCAGCAGGAAGAAAACGGCACAGCCCGCGATGAGCCCGAGAAGCCCCCGCCCGGAGCGGGGCAGCTCCATGCCCAGCAACCCCGCAGCCAGCAGCGCCGAGGCCAGCACCGTGAAGGCGAAGAAAGAGCGGAGAACGAGTTGAAGCGGGCCGCTCCGGATGGCCGGGAAGAAAAAGACCATCAGCGCCCACGCGCTCATGATGACAAGGTAGAGCAGAAAATACCCCAGCTCCGGCTGATGCTTATAGTGGTAGAGGGCCAGCACCACCACCCCCATCGTCACAAAAGCCGTCAGGGTGATAAGCTGGGTCAGGGTGCGGAAACGGAAGGCCCGGTCGGCGAAGGCCGAGGACATCAGCCATGTCTGAGGGCTGCGGCGGCAGGCGAATACCAGCTCCACCGTTTCGCCGGGTGTAACATCCAGCGCGTACAGCTCGCCCGAGCGGGCAAGGTCGGTCAGCCGTTCGGTCTCCAGCGGCGCTGCCGTATTGGTGACGCAGAGGGTGAGAGACGAGAGATCCTCCCCGGCGGTGAAGGTGAAATGCCACTGGCCGGGAGCCTCCTGCCGCCAGCCATCCGGCGCGATGCCCTTGGCGGCCTGCTGGGCCGTAAGGACGCCGCCGCTGGGCAGCCGCTGGAACTGTGCATTGCCCCAGATGCCGGCCAGCACGATGAAAGCCGTCAGCAGGGCGGAAAAAATGAGAATGGGCCATTTTTGCTTCATGGCGATGCCTCCCCTTGTGGATGTAAGAAAAATAAGGTATACTATAGTATATCAAATCGTGCGAAAAAAGGGGAGGGCTGACAGGGATGATCCGCGTATTGTTGGTGGAAGATGACCCCGTGATCCGCGACACCACCTGCTATTTTTTAAAGAGCCAGCAGAATTTCGAGGTGGTCTGTGCGGAGACGGGCGGCGACGCGCTGAGCCATGCGCGGGAGAGGTTCGATGTCATCCTGATGGACATCCTTCTCCCGGACACCAACGGAGTAGACCTCTGCCAGCGCCTGCGAAGCTGGCACCACTGCCCCATCATCTTCACCTCCTGTCTGGACGACACTGACACCATCGTCCGTGCGCTGGAAATGGGCGGCGATGACTTTCTGGCCAAACCCTATAACAACAAGATCCTTCTGGCCCGTATCATGGCCAACATCCGCCGGGTCCAGATGGACGGCGCAGAACCCAGCGTCAACGGCTACCACTGCACGGCCTTCACACTGGACGCCAACAGCCACAGCGTAGAGAAGGACGGCCGCAGCGTCCATCTGGCTGATATGGAATACCGCATCCTGACCCTCTTTGTCCGCTACCCGAACACCTTCTTTACGGCCAATGAGCTTTACCAGAAGATCTGGGGCAAGGACAGCCTCGGCGATGTACGGACGGTGCAGGTCCATATCCATAACCTCCGCAGCAAGATCGAGCCGGACCCCGCGAAGCCTGTCTACTTAAAAAATGTCTGGGGAAAGGGATACGTCTTCCAGCCGGAGGGGGAGAGAGCTTAAGAATCGTTTAAATGAGAGCGCCGACTTTTTAAAGAAACTTAAACAGTCGGCGCTCTTTTTGCGGTTTGTTAAGCAAATAATTAACGAAAATGGCCTTTGGGACGAAAATCAGACCGAAAGGCGGCGGAGAAGTTTAAGGATTCTTAAAAGACAGCCCCCTGCATTTGTGTTAAATTATTGTCGAACGATGTGGGCGCAGCGCGAGAAGGTCTGCCGCCGCACGGAGCTATGAGCAAGAATAAAGAAGAACGAGAAGAAAGGGTCTACGCAAAATGAATAAGATCTCCCGCAAAGGTTTTCTGAAGATCGCTGCCGCGGCCGCCATGTCCGGTGTGACTGCCGGTGCACTGGCTGCCTGCAACACCGCCAGCTCCTCCACCGCAGCTTCCTCCGGCGCAGCCGGTACCTACATCCCCGGCACCTATGAGGGCACTGCCGAGGGCATCTCTTCCACCGTCAAGGTCACGATGACCTTCTCTGACAGCGCTGTGACCGATGTTGTGGTCGATACCTCCGGCGAGACTGCTTCCTACGGCGCTGCCGCTGCCGACGAGCTGCGCGAGCAGCTGATGGCCGCCGGCTCTGCCGAGATCGACGGCGTCTCCGGCTCCACCATCACCTCCGACGCTGTCATGAAGGCTGCCAAGAGCTGCTACGCACAGGCCAAGGGTGAGGCTGCTGTGACCTCCGTCCAGCTGCCCACCGGCGATGAGACCGACTGGCTGGGCAAGGAGCCTGACATCGACGAGGCTGCCATCACTGAGACCGTGGACACCGACATCCTCATCGTCGGCGCGGGCAACGGCGGCATGGGCGCAGCTGCCTACGCAGCCGCCAACGGTCTGAATTTCCGCGTCATCGAGCAGAACGGCAATGTGCAGGATACCCGCCACTGGGTCGGCGCGGTGGACGGCTTCGGCGCACAGGCACAGGGCATCAAGATGGACCGCGCAAAGCTCCTGAGCGAGGTGTCCCGCTACGCTTCCGGCAAGTGCGACCAGCGCGTCGTCAAGACATGGATCAACGAGTCCGGCGAGATGATCGAGTTCATCCGCTCCATCATGGAGGACAAGTACGGCGTCAAGATGATCTACACCTACGGCGATGAGGCAAGATGGCCCGCCGAGAACGCCGAGCACAACACCGACTATATGTACCCGGAGATCGAGTACACCTACGACCGCAGCTCCGGCGCAGCCCGCAACGAGCTGCTGCTGGACTACATCCGCGAGCTGGGCTATGATGTGGACTTCAAGACCTCTCTGGCAAAGCTGGAGAAGGACGAGACCGGCCGCATCACCGGCGTCATCGCCCAGAGCACCGAGGACGACCACTTCATCCGCTACAACGCCAACAAGGGTGTCCTGCTGGCCTGCGGCGGCTTCCCCGGCAACCCCTACATGATGGAGCAGCTGGACCCGCTGGGCACCTCCGTCACCACTGCCTGCTCCTACTCTCCGGCCGATAAGGGCTACGGCATCCGTGCTGCGGTCTGGGCTGGCGCAAACCTCGACAAGGAAGCAGCTCCCATGCTGTTCGACCGCGGCATCGTGGCCCCCGGCGTGGACGGCGGCTATGTGGCAAGCGATTCTGCCTTCGGCGGCAAGGCCTTCCCCGGCCCCATCCGCCAGTACAACCCCGGCACCCAGCCCTTCCTGAAGGTCAACCGCAACGGTGAGCGCTTCGCCAACGAGAGCAGCCCCTACAACGACATCGTCTATGCTGCTGCCCACCAGCCGGGCCGCGTCTACGCACAGATCTGCGACGCCAATGTTCTGGAGGACGCAAAGCGCTTCCACACCATCGGCTGCTCTGCTCAGACCCGTGCCGGCGGCGAGAAGTATTTCCAGGGCAAGGTCGATGAGGCAGTCGCAGCCGGCACTCTGTTCGTCTGCGACACCATCGAGGAGCTGGCCGACAAGCTGGGCTTCACCGGTGAGGCAAAAGACACCTTCCTCGCTACCGTTGACCGCTACAACGAGCTGTACGACAAGCAGGAGGATGAGGACTTCGGCAAGCCCGCTTACCGCCTGAGCGCCATCCGCACCGCCCCCTTCTACGGCTGCTGGCTGGGTGCCTCCCTGCTGTGCACCGAGCAGGGCATCGCCATCAACGATAAGGGTCAGGCTCTCGACAACGACAACAAGCCCATGCCCGGCCTGTACGTCACCGGCGATATGTCCGGCTCCTTCTTCGCCAACAACTACCCCTGCCTGATGGCGGGCGTGGCAATGGGCCGCACCCTGACCTTTGCCATCAAGGCCATCAAACAGATGGGCGGTCTGGAATAAGTCGTCCCTCCGTGCTGCCTGAGCACAGGATAAAATGAAAAGACACCGCAGAAGCGCAAACTTCTGCGGTGTCTTTCGTTATTCGAAACCCTCTATACACAAAAAAACACCAGATGGGTCGATGTCTCAAAAAAACAGCCTCAGCACACGGCCCGGTGGACGGGCAGAGGCTCCGTGATGTCGGGGTGGATGCCCTCACGATAATCGAGGTCGCCCTGATCGAGGCCGCGCAGCAATACCTCGGCCGTGGCGATGTTGGTGGAGATGGGCACGCTGTGCATATCGCACAGCCGCAGCAGATTCTGCTCGTTGCTGCTGCCGGTTTCCTGCTTGAGGGGGTCGCGGAAGAAGAGCACAAGGTCTACTTCGTCACAGGCCACCCGGGCCGCGATCTGCTGGATGCCGCCCAGCCTCCCGGAGAGGTAGCAGTGCACGGGCAGACCGGTGGCCTGCGCCAGCATCCGACCGGTGGTACCGGTGGCAATGACCGTGTTGCGGGATAAGATTCCACTGTAGGCGGTACAGAACTGAAGTGCAAGTTCTTTGCGGGAGTCATGTGCGAGTATAGCAATCGTCATAACGCTCTCTCCTTCATTCCAAGTATAGTGTTGTGGGTGGGCGGATATGCTCGGAAAAGTGTCCCCGGATAGAAAACGACTTAAAAAACTGAAGCCTCGTGGAGAACAACTCTCAACAAACAGACCAAACAAGTAAGATGGTGTCGAATTATACCTTCATCTTAAATTTAACCCACTCAAAGCCCGGATGTCAAGAGGTTTGTTGTGATTTTTGCGAGACAAAATGGGGAAAGTATGACTATAGCTTTGTGAAGAATGGCGAAAATTTGGATACAAGAATTTATTTTCCGATGCATTTGTAAAATTTTTTTCAGCCGAAAGTGTATCTTGCAGAAAAACAGTCCATCCGGATGAAACAAAAGTACAGGCCGGGGCATCTGGCCTCGGCCTGTCGTGAAGAATGAAGAAAATTTTTATCGCAGCGGCGGTCTTGTCAAAAGATCACCGGACCTGACCGTCGCCGCGGATGATGTACTTGTAGCTGCACAGCTCGCCGAGGCCCATGGGGCCGCGGGCGTGGAGCTTCTGGGTGGAGATGCCCATCTCGCAGCCGAGGCCGAACTCGCCGCCGTCGGTGAAGCGGGTGGAGCAGTTGACGTAGACGGCGGCGCTGTCCACGGCAGCCGTAAAGAGGGCCGCATGGGCGTCGGTCCGGGTCAGGATGGCTTCGCTGTGGCCGGTGGAGTGGGCCGCGATGTGGGCGACGGCCTCCTCCACGCTGTCCACGACCTTCACCGCGAGGATGTAGTCGAGGAACTCGGTGTCGAAGTCCTTCGGCCCGGCGGGTGTGCCCGGGATGAGGGCGGCGGCGCGCGGGTCCAGCCGCAGCTCCACCGGGTGCAGGCCCTTGGCGGTGCGGTCCGGGCCGAGGCGCTGGGCCAGCTTCGGCAGGAACCCGGCCGCGATGGCGCTGTGGACGAGGCAGACCTCCTCGGCATTGCAGACGCTGGGGCGGCTGGCCTTTGCGTTCTCGATGATGTCCAGCGCCTTGGTCTGGTCGGCGGTGTCGTCCACGAAGATGTGGCAGATGCCGGTGCCGGTCTGGATGCAGGGAACCTTTGCGTTTTCGACGCAGGCCCGGATGAGTCCGGCCCCGCCCCGGGGGATGAGCAGATCCACATACCCCACAGCGGTCATGAGGGCGTTGGCCGAGGCGTGGGTGGTGTCCTCGATGAGGCAGACCGCCGTTTCGGGCAGGCCGTTGGCCCGCAGGCCCTGCCGCAGGGCGGCCACGATGGCGTTGGCCGAGCGCCACGCCTCCTTGCCGCAGCGGAGGATGCAGGCGTTGCCGCTCTTGATGGCGAGTGCGGCGGCGTCGCTGGTGACGTTGGGGCGGCTCTCGTAGATGATGGCGATGACGCCCATCGGCACGGCGGTCTTTTCGATGAGGAGGCCGTTGGGCCGCTGGATGCGGCTCAGCACCCGGCCCACCGGGTCGGGCAGGGCGGCGACGTCCCGGATACCCTTGGCCATCGCCGCGATGCGCTGGGGCGTCAGAGCGAGGCGGTCCAGCATGACGTCGCTGATCTTCCCCTTGGCAGCAGCCATATCCTCAGCGTTGGCGGCGAGGATGGCGTCCAGATGCTCCGGTGCGCCGAGGGCGTCGGCCATCCCGCAGAGGGCGGCGTTCCGGGTGGCGCCGTCCGAGAGGGCGACGGCGGTCTTGGCCGCGCGGGCGGCCTCGAGGATCTCCTGTGTGGTCATGGTCAGGCCTCCTGTCTGTGGGCCGCAAAGCGGGTGCCGACGGCACGGCCCTCGGCGATGTCATAGAGCAGCTCGGGATGGGCGCCGTTGGCGATGACCATGTCGGCCCCGCTGGACGTCACCATCCGGGCGGCGCGGAGCTTGGTGGACATACCGCCGGTGCCCAGCGCCGACCCGGCCCCATCGGCCAGAGACATCACCTCGGGGGTGATCTCTTTTACCAGCGGGATGAGCTTTGCCTCCGGGTGGGTGTGGGGGTTGGCAGTATAGAGGCCGTCGATGTCGCTCAGCAGCACCAGAAGGTCGGCTTTGATGCAGCAGGTGACGATGGCGGCGAGGGTGTCGTTGTCGCCGATGGAGGTGATCTCATCGGTGGCCACGGTGTCGTTCTCGTTGATGATGGGCAGTGCGCCCAGCTCCAGCAGCCGAGTGAGGGTGTTCTGGATGTTCTCCCGGCGGCTGGCGTGCTCGACGTCCACGCCGGTGAGCAGGATCTGGGCCACCGTATGGTCATAGGCGCTGAAGAGTCGGTCGTAAACATACATCAGCTCGCACTGGCCCACGGCGGCGCAGGCCTGCTTGGAGGACATATCGGTGGGGCGGGCGGGCAGCGACAGCTTACCCACGCCCATGCCGATGGCACCCGACGACACGAGGATGACCTCATGCCCGGCGTTCTTCAGGTCGCTGAGGACCTTTACCAGTTCCTCGGCGTGGCGGATGTTCAGCCGCCCGGTGGCGTGGGCCAGCGTAGAGGTGCCCACTTTGACGACGATGCGCATAAATTCAGCCCTTTCCCATCTCTTTTGTCTTATTGTAGGCGGCGAGGACGGCGTCCATCACAGCGCCCCGCATCCCCTTTTCTTCCAGCACCCGGACGCCTTGGATGGTGCTGCCGCCGGGGCTGCACACGGCGTCCTTGAGTGCGCCGGGGTGCTGGCCGCTCTCGAGCACCAGCTTTGCGCTGCCCAGCACCATCTGGGCGGCATACTCCTGTGCTTTGGCCCGGGGCAGGCCGCAGGCCACGCCGCCGTCGGCCAGCGCCTCGATGAACTGGTACACCCAAGCCGGGCCGCAGCCGGACACGCAGCTGGCCGCGTCGATGAGGGCCTCCGGCACGGCGTCCAGCCGCCCGGCGGGGGCCATCAGGCGGAGGAAGTCGGCCTCCTCCTCGGCAGTGACACCGGAGGTGCAGTATTGGATCATGCCTGCCCCCACAGAGGCCGGGGTGTTCGGCATGATGCGGATGACGGGGTAGTCCCCGCCGGCCATCTCCTGAATGCGGCCAATGGACAGGCCTGCCGCCATGCTGCACAGCACGAAGCGGCCCGGCCGCTCGGCCAGCGTGAAGCGGAGAGGGGCAAGAAGCTCCTCCATCATCTGAGGCTTGACGGCCAAGAAGATAAGGTCGCAGCGGCCTGCGACTTCGTCGTTGCTGGTGGTGTTGCAGCCCAGCTCTGCGGCCAGCGCCTCCGCCTTGGCGGGGGTGCGGTTGGCCAGCCAGACGCTCTGGGGGTCGGCTGCCTTGCAGACGGCCCGGGCGATGGCCCCGCCCATGTTGCCGCAGCCTAAAAATCCGATGGTCTTTCTCATACTTACCCTTCCTTTCTGCTTTCCATTTAAGCACAGCCGGGCAGAAAATCAAGTATTTTGTCTCTGCTGCAGGGAAAAAGAGGCAGCCTTTGCCGGAAATAAAGAGGAAACACCCGGCGGTGGGACACAAAAAGTTCATGAAAATGTTGGAAAAGATGCTTGCACTGTCCCGGCGGTCTGCGGTATCATAAAGATATGACCGATGAAAGTTGGAAAACTCTGCGCGGCAGAGGGACAGGCAGAGAGCCTTGGGGCAAGAGGCTCTGGCCGGAAAGGATGGGCATTCTTGTGGCACAGACGACAAAACGGGCGCTGGAAGCATCGCTGAAAAAGCTGCTCCTCCGCAAGCCCCTGAATAAGATCACGATCAGCGACATCACCGAGGACTGCGGTGTCAACCGCATGACCTTTTATTATCATTTCAAGGACATCTATGACCTTGTGGACTGGATCTTGATGGAGGATGCCGCCGAGGCGCTGGAGGGACTTCAGGATTTCGAGACGTGGAGCGGGGCGCTCCGGGAGATGCTGGAAAAGGTGCAGGCCAACCGGGTGCTGGTGCTGAACGTCTACCGTTCGGTCAGCCGCGAGCAGGTGGAGCAGTACCTTTATAAGATGCTGGACCCGCTGCTGCGGATATTCGTGGAGCGGCTGAACATCCCGGTAAAAGAGGAAGATAAGCAGTTCATCATCGACTTTTACAAGTACGGCTTCGTGGGGCTGGCGCTGGAGTGGATCCGCCGCGACATGAAGGCCGACCCAGCCATCATGGCCGAGCGCCTGAATACCATCATGCAGGGCGACCTGAAGCGGGCTTTGCAGCGCTTCCGCACGGATGGAAAAGCATCAATCGAGACAGACTGATAAAAAATTGAGCAACAAAAGCAGGGTGATGGAAAAACTATCACCCTGCTTTCGTTGTTTATAGAACCTTTGCGGAGAAAATGTTAAAGTATTGCCAAAGAAAACCGGCAAAGAACCGGCTAAGGAGGCTGACATTATGAGTACCGCATTGGATTCTCTGAGCCACAAGGTGCAGCGTGCTGCTGTCGGGACGATGGTGGATGTCGCACTGGCCCATGTCAATAAGGACCGTCAGAAGGCGATCGCCGAGATGGTGGACGTGGCAAAGCAGTTTTACGGCGATTCCTTCAGCGAGGAGACCTACGAGCACGCCCACGCCGTGCTGGCTGACCCGGACAGCAAGTGGTCGAAGCTCATCAACTGTGTGCTCAGCCAGACAGACCCCAACGTGGCCCGCACCACGGCCCTCAACCTCGGCTATGAGGCGTTCTTCCGGGGCACCAAGACCATCCGGGAGAACCGGGTCAAGTACCGCTGCAACATCCCGTGGCTCATCCTCTTCGACCCCACTTCGGCCTGCAATATGCATTGTGTGGGCTGCTGGGCGGGCGAGTACGGCCACAAGAACAACCTCAGCTTTGAGGATATGGACAAGATCGTCACCGAAGGCAAGGCGCTGGGCGTCTACCTCTATATGCTCACCGGCGGCGAGCCGCTGGTGCGGAAGGCGGACATCCTTCGTCTGGCGGAGAAGCACAACGATGTGCAGTTCGCCATCTACACCAACTCCACCCTCATCGACGAGCCGTTCTGTGAGCGGGTGGTAAAGCTGGGCAACATCGCCTTTATGCTCTCCATCGAGGGCACGCCTTCCACCAACGATGCCCGGCGGGGCGAGGGGCACTATGCCGCTGTCATGCACGCGATGGACCTGCTGAAGGCCCACGGCATCCTCTCCGGGACATCCATCTGCTACACGAGGGACAACCTTGAGGCCGTCACCAGCGACCACTTCATGCGGATGCTCTGCGATAAGGGCGCGCATTTCGGCTTCTACTTCCATTACATGCCGGTGGGCAACGAGGCTGCGCCCGAACTGATGCCCACCCCGGCCCAGCGCAAGTATATGCTGGAGCGCATCCGGTATCTCCGCTCGGAGAAGAGCGACATCCCGTTCTACCCGATGGACTTCCAGAACGACGGCGAGTTCGTGGGCGGCTGCATCGCAGGCGGGCGCAACTACTTCCACATCAACTCGGCGGGCGACGCCGAACCCTGCGTCTTCATCCACTACTCGAACGCCAACATCCACGACAGCAGCATCCTCGACATCCTCCGCAGCCCCCTCTTCATGGCCTATCACAATGGGCAGCCTTTCAATAAAAATCACCTGCGGCCCTGTCCGATGCTGGAAAATCCCGAGCTGCTGCGGAAGATGGTCCACGACACCGGTGCCCACAGCACGGATCTGCAGTCCCCCGAGACCGTAGACCACCTCTGTGACAAGTGTGCGGCCTATGCGGCAGACTGGCAGCCTGTGGCCGACGAGATCTGGTCTCACGTCACGCTCCGGGAGAGCCGGTACGAGAACTACAAGGACTGGAGACCCACCACCGCGAAATGACTTTATCGGTCTTTCCACTGGAATAAAAATGCGCAGAAAAGCCCCCATCTTCACCGGCTGAGGCAGCCGGGAGGATGGGGGCTTGTTCTTGTTATTCTTCGCCGGAGTCGATGACGATCTCGGTCTCGCTCTCTGCCTCGGCAGGGGCGGGAGCCGGGTCATCCGGGTCGCCGAACTCTTCATGGTAGGTTTCTACCTGCCCGAGCTGGCCGTTGCGGCGGAGGCCATGGAACACCAGCTTCTTGATGATGTCGTAGATGACGGCAAACAGCGGCACGCCTACGATCATGCCCACGAAGCCCCACAGCCCGCCAAACAGCAGGATGGAGAAGAGCACCCAGAAGCTGGAAAGTCCGGTGGTGTTGCCCAAGATCTTCGGGCCGATGACATTGCCGTCCAGCTGCTGGAGCACCAGAACGAAGAGCACGAACCAGAGGGCCTTGATGGGACTCTGGATGAGGATGAGCAGGGTGGCGGGGACCGCACCGATGAAGGGGCCGAAGAAGGGGATGACGTTGGTGACGCCGATGATGACGGACACCAGCAGAGCGCTGGGGAACTTGAAGACGATGCAGGCAAAGTAGCAGAGCACGCCAATGATGGCAGAGTCCAGAATCTTGCCGTTGATGAAGCCGCCGAACATCCGGTCTGCGTAAAGGACTTCTTCCTGAATGAGCTGCGCCCAGCGGGGCTTGAAGATGCTGTAAAGGATCATCTTGGCCTGCTTGACAAGTTTTTTGCGGCTGGCCAGCAGGTAGACCGCGACGATGAGGCCGATGAGCAGGTTCTTGAACCACGTCACCACGTTTATGACGCCCACGCCCACGCTGCTCAGGATGCCCTGCAGGTTCTGGAGGGAGGGCAGCAGGGTGGTGCGCAGAGAGGCCAGATTGCTCGTGATGGCATCGTAAGCGTCGTTGAAGTAGCCCATCAGGGTCGCATTGTCCAGAAAGACGTCCTGCGTGTTGATCCACCGCATGAAGCGGGTGATGCTGGTCTGGGCCGTGTAATAGAGGGAGGTGACGCTGGAGATGACCTGCGGCACCACCATCATCACCAGCGCGTAGACCACCAGAATGCCGAAGAGCAGAGTGGCCGCGATGGCCAGCATATTGGCCAGACCGTGCATCTTCTGGGGGAAGATGCGGTGCAGAAAGCTCTCGATGGTGTTGCACACCGGCTTGAGCAGGTAGGCGATGACCGCACCATAGATGAAGGGCATCAGGATGCCGGTCATGGTGGAGACGGCATCGCCGAAGCCGTCGAAGCGGTAGATGAAGAAGAAAAAGAGGATGCTCAGGCTTATCGCACCAAAGCCCGCCAACATTCCGTAGATGTAGGGCTTGATGTGCGGTTTTTTGTCCATCATGTGAGACTCCATTCCTGCCGCAGACGGCAGGAGCCGATACGGCGATGTTTAGATTTTGTTGCTGCGGCGCCAGATGTGCATCTTCTCGGCTTCTTTGATGAGCTGCTCACGGAAGTCGGGGTGTGCCACGTTGATGAGGGCCTCAGCCTTCTCCCAAGTGGTCAGGCCCTTGAGGTTGACGCAGCCGTACTCGGTGCAGAGATAATGCAGGTTGGCGCGGGTGTCGGTGATGATGCTGCCATTTTCCAGCGTGGGACGGATGCGGCTCTCCAGCTGGCCGGTCTTTTTATTAAAGAAGGTGGAGGAAAGGCAGATGAAGCTCTTGCCGCCCTTGGAGAGGTAGGCACCCAGCACGAAGTCCAGCTGGCCGCCTGCACCGGAGATGTGCTTGATACCGGCGCTCTCCGCGTTCACCTGACCAAACAGGTCGATGTCCACCGCATTGTTGATGGAGATAAAGTTGTCCAGTGCGGAGATGCTGCGGATGTCGTTGGTGTAATCGACGGGGGCGGACATACACTCGGGATTGTTGTTGAGGTAGTCGTACATCTTCTGGGTGCCGGCACCGAAGGCGTAGACCTGACGGCCCTTGTCCAGCTGCTTGTGTGCGCCGGTGATCTTGCCGGCCTTGGCGATGTCCACAAAGGCATCGACGTACATCTCCGTGTGGACGCCGAGGTCCTTCAGGTCGCTCTGGGCGATGAGGCTGCCGATGGCATTGGGCATACCGCCGATGCCCAGCTGCAGGCAGGCACCATTGGGGATCTGGGGCACGACGAGATTGGCGACCTTCAGATCGACCTCAGAAGCGGGGCCGGCAGCGGCCATCTGGCCAATGGGCGGGTTGCTGCCCTCCACGATGCCGGTGACCCGGGAGATGTGGACGCAGTTCTCCATGCCGCCGAGGCAGCGGGGCATATTGGTGTTGACTTCGACGACGATCTTCTTGGCCTTCTCGCAGACAGCGCCCAGATGAGAAGCGCTGGGGCCGAAGTTGAAGTAGCCGTGCTCATCCATCGGCGTCACCTGAAAGACGGCGACATCCAGCGGATCGGGGCTTTCGCGGTAATAGCGGGGAAGCTCAGAATACCGGATGGGGGAGTAGAACGAAAAGCCCTGTGCGATGGCCTTGCGCTCGATGCCGCCCATATGCCAGCTGTTCCAGGTCATGTGGGCAGCAGGATCGTCGATCTGGAAGATCTCGGGCACCCACATCAGGATGCCGCCGCGGAAGTTGACATTCTCCAGCTCCGGCAGGCGCTTTGCAAGGGCGGCGTCCACGGCCACAGGAGTGTTGACACACCAGCCGTAGTCCACCCAGTCGCCGCTCTTGACCAGCGCGGCAGCCTGCTCGGCGGTCATCTTTTTCTGCGCGTACATTTCCTTAAAATCCATTATAAACCATCCTCTCCTATAATAACATAAAAGAATTGTAAATTTACCATTTACATTCCTGCGGAACAAAGATCTTTGCCGGAAATTTACCGTTCGTTTCCAGTTTTGACACCGGCTTATCACATCCCGGCGGTATCCTTGGAAACAGCAGGACGGGTGCCTCCGGCAGAGGCAGACCTGCTCAACTTAGTTATAACATTAACAAAGAACAGAATCAAGCCCCCTTTCGTAAAAAATAGCCCTACGGACAAGATGACTAAAAATCTTAGCAATTTGTGGGGATAATTTGGTACGACAAAAACAAATTTTTTTGAAAAAAGACTTGATAAAATTTTGACAATATGGTTTACTTAATGTGTACCAAGACAAAGCGCCCCAGTGCGACGTTAATTGACTAAAAATTAACGATGTTGCGAGGGGCATATGCCTCGATACTTGAAGCGGGAACTGAAAAGTGCTATCATGGCAACACCAAATTGCGCTTTTCCAAAGCGCGGCGATAAAGGAGACCATACCGATGGCAACAGCAGTTTACCCCGGGTCCTTTGACCCGGTCACGAGAGGACATCTCGACATCATCAAGCGGGCAGCGAAGATCAACGACCACCTCATCGTGGCAGTGCTCATCAACAGCGCGAAGAACCCCCTGTTCACCGTAGAGGAGCGGGTGGCGCTGCTGCAGGAGTGCTGCAAGGACATCCCGAACGTGACGGTGGAGAGCTTTGACGGCTTGACCGTGGAGTTCGCCAAGAAGCGCCACGCCTCGGTGATGGTGCGGGGCCTGCGGGCTGTGACGGATTTCGAAAACGAGATCCAGCTGGCGCAGACCAACCACGCACTGATGCCCGGTATCGAGACCATGTTCCTCGCCACCAGCATCAAGTGGAGCTACCTTTCCTCCACCATCGTCAAGGAGGCTGCCCGCTACGGCAGCAACATCTCCAAGTTCGTGACGCCCAACGTAGAAGCGGCCATCCACGCGAAAGTGGAGCAGCTTCGGGCGGAAGGAAAGACTATCTGATCCCTTTTATCATGCAAAAAGGCTCTCGGGCCTTTTGATAGATCGTTTTACGAAAACCCCGTAAATATACACATTTCAGGAGGCTATTAACATGAAAAAAATTGTTATCGCATCTGCCTGCCGTACCGCTATTGGTAAGTTTGGCGGCACTCTGGCAAACGTCCCTGCTGCTGAGCTTGGCTCCATCGTCATCAAGGAAGCTCTGAACCGTGCAAACGTGAAACCTGAGCAGGTCGATCATGTTTACATGGGCTGCGTCATTCAGGCTGGTCTGGGCCAGAACGTCGCCCGTCAGGCTTCCCTGAAGGCTGGCCTGCCCATTGAGACCCCCGCTGTCACCGTCAACGTGGTCTGCGGCTCTGGTCTGAACTGCGTCAACATGGCTGCTCAGATGATCGAGGCTGGCGATGCTGACATCGTGGTCGCAGGCGGCATGGAGAACATGGATATGGCTCCCTTTGCCCTGCAGAAGGCCCGCTACGGCTACCGCATGGGTTCTCCCATGGGCAAGAGCGAGCTGGTCGATACCATGGTCAACGATGCACTGTGGGATGCCTGCGGCTTCAACAAGCACATGGGCATGACCGCTGAGAATGTCTGCAGCAACGAGACCTATCAGAAGAAGTACGGCTACAGCCCCATCACCCGTGAGCAGCTGGATGAGTTCTCCTACAACAGCCAGATCAAGGCTGACAAGGCCATCAAGGACGGCGCATTCAAGGACGAGATCGTTCCTGTCGTCATCAAGGGCAAGAAGGGCGACACCGTGTTCGATACCGATGAAGGCCCCCGTCTGACCCCGGTCGAGAAGCTGGGCACCCTGAAGCCCGCCTTCACCAAGGACGGCATCGTGACCGCTGGCAACTCTTCCGCTATCAACGATGGCGCTGCTGCTCTGGTCGTCATGAGTGAGGAGAAGGCTAAGGAGCTGGGCATCAAGCCTCTGGCTACTTGGGTCGCAGGTGCTCTGGCAGGCGTCGAGCCTGAGGTCATGGGTCTCGGCCCCATCGCTGCCACCAAGAAGGTCATGGCAAAGACCGGCCTGAC
>NZ_DAWCVJ010000059.1:0-16196 GCF_052358865.1 Faecalibacterium sp. | reverse complement strand
GAGGGGGGAGTCGAAACACCCCTCCCTACCTCTGGCCCGCGCGGAGCGCAAGCCACTTGACCAAAAGAGAAAACATCCCCCGCGCCACCAGCGCGAAACCCTACTTAAAGAAAAAATCAGCCCTACTGCAACAGCGCTTTAATCCGCGCCACCAGCGCGCACGCCTACTTAAAGAAAACCAAGCCCCACCGCAAGAGCGCTCAACCCTGCTACCCCGTAACGACCGTCATCTCCGCGTTTCGTTCAATGGCATAGTCCGTAAAATATTCCTCTTCCAGCGGGATCCACCGCTGCACGAAATTCAGATACCGCTTCCCCTCCCGGGCACGAAGCCGCCGCATCTGTTCTTCCGCCGAGCAGATGACGAATACTTTTATATCATAGTAGGGCGCAAGGCTGGGGTGGTGGCTGTAGCTGCCCTCTACGATGACCAGCGGCGCAGGCCCGAGCACCCGGGGCGGCAGATAGGCACCCTCCCGGCAGGAGTAGGCCTTGTAACACACGGCCCGCCCGGCCCGTGCGGGCGCGACGGCCTCGGCCCGCAGCCGCTCGAGGTGCATATTGGCGCAGGGAATGCGCTCCCAGCCTGTGACCCGCTGGGGCGGCGGGAGATAAAAGTCGTCGGTGTGGAGGGTGATGCTCTGGGGAAAGCGCTCTGCCAGCTGTGCGGCCAGCGTTGTTTTGCCGCTGCCGCACCGGCCATCCAGCGCCACGAGGACGGTGGGCTGCTGCTTGAGCCGGGCCGTGATCAGGCCGGACAGCTCTTCGGGGGACACAAGATGCATGGGGACACCATTCCTTTGCTCAATGATCCTTTTGCCCAGTATAGCACGGCAGAGAAGATGGGGCAAATATTTTTGTAAAAAGGTGTTGACACAGGGCCAAAGCTATGATAAGATAATGTCACGTTAGGAATAACTAACCCAAAAGATTCCAAGAGACAAAGCGGCTGCTGCCGCGTTCTTTTTGCAGTGTTGGTTAGCTAATTCTAACTTGACCTTCTGCATAAGCATCGCGCCGCAGGGGACAATAGCAGAAAACAGGCAGGGAGGCCGGGAGATGGAACGCAACTTTGAGACTGTGATGATCGAGCAATGCGCCCCGGTGTTGGCTGGCCTGAAGCCTGCGGGACTCTTCCGCTATGAGACCAGAGACTGCGCAGACCTTGCCTGCCGCGTCCGCAGCTGGAATGAGCAGCTGGACGAAAAAGGCCTCTGCGTCCGCGTCCTCAAGGGCTGCATGCGGACGCACCAGTATCTCGTGTACGTCTACCGCGAGAGCAGGCTGCGCGTCCTACTGGCCCAGCCGCAGGTGCGGGACTTCCTGCGCGGCGAGGGCTACGACCTTCCCCGGCAGCCGGACGACTATGCGCTGCTGCTGCGGCAGCTGTCCCGAAGGCTCTGCTGTGAGGCGGATTTTCCCCATGAGATCGGCGTATTTCTGGGCTACCCCCTCCCCGATGTGGTGGGCTTTATCAAAAATGAGGGCCGCAACTTCACCTGCTGCGGCTGCTGGAAAGCCTACGGCGACCCTGCCGCTGCCCGGCAGCACTTCGCCCAGCTGAACAAGTGCACGGCAGTGTATCTCCGCCTGTTCCACAGCGGCACCCCCATCCAGCGTCTGGCCGTCGCAGCCTGACGCTTCTGAAATTCTGACATTCACTTCCAAATACTCTCTTTTTATCCTGGCGCCCGTCGGAGTCTGTTTGAAATAGACGATGACGGGAAGAAATCCTCCTTTTGACACACAGCCGCCCGGTGCAGAATACCCCCTGCACCGGGCGGCTGTGTCATATGTAAAAATTGTTAAATTTTTCTAAAAACCGGAGGATAAAATTTGTTAGTTCATACAAACTAACTTTTTTTGCGGAAAAACGATTGACAAAATTGGTTAGTAAGCGTAAACTATCTATGCTGATAGTTGCGACTGACTAACTGCCGTAGCTTTTCGGAGGGGGACGCGGGCATGAGCGAGCGCGTTGCGGCGTCTGGCTGGTGCGACCATCCCCGAGGACGAAAAAAGCGAACCGAAACGCTCCCCGCAGACTGGGGAGCACGAATGGGAGTGGAACAATTATGATGCCTTTGACTATGGCAAAAGCGGGCGAGACCGTCACCATCCGCAAGATCACCGGGAAGGATGAGGTGCGGCTGCATCTGGCCGAACTGGGTTTCGTGGTGGACAGTCAGGTGACGATCGTCAATGAGATCGCAGGCAACCTCATCGTTCAGGTCAAGGAGAGCCGTCTGGCCCTCGACAAGACGATGGCAAACCGCATTATGATCGGCTGAGCAGCGGCGAGACCGCTGTTTGGGAGACGCTCCGAAACTGGAATAGTCTCTGAATAGAAAGAAGACAAGCAGAGGAGGATTTTTATGAAGACTCTGAAAGACGTTAAGGTCGGCGAGACTGCCACCGTGGCGCGCCTGCACGGCGAAGGCCCGGTGAAGCGCCGCATCATGGACATGGGCATCACCAAGGGCGTTGAAATTTATGTCCGCAAGGTCGCCCCTCTGGGCGACCCGATGGAGCTGACCGTGCGCAACTACGAACTGAGCGTGCGCAAGGCCGACGCTGAAATGATCGAAGTCGTTTGATCGCAACGAGAGGAAAGGAGCTGCAATGAGTATCAAAATTGCACTGGCCGGCAACCCGAACTGCGGTAAAACTACCCTGTTCAATAATCTGACCGGCTCGAACCAGTACGTCGGCAACTGGCCCGGCGTTACCGTCGAGAAGAAGGAAGGCAAGCTGAAGGGCGAGAAGGATGTCATCATTCAGGATCTGCCCGGCATCTACTCCCTGTCTCCGTACACTCTGGAGGAGGTCGTCTCCCGTACTTATCTGGTCAAGGAGAAGCCCGACGCCATCCTGAACATCATCGATGGCACCAACATCGAGCGCAACCTGTACCTGACCACCCAGCTCATCGAGCTGGGCATCCCCGTGGTCATGGCAGTCAACATGATCGACCTCGTCCGCAAGAACGGCGACAAGATCGACCTGAAGAAGCTGAGCGCCGAGCTGGGCTGTCAGGCAGTCGAGATCAGCGCCCTGAAGGGCGAGGGCACCGAGGCCGCTGCAAAGGCTGCTATGGCTGCTGCAAAGGCAGGCAAGGCCGGCGAGCTGCCCCACGTCTTTACCGGCAGCGTCGAGCACGCCATCGCGCACATCGAGGAGTCCATTCAGGGCAAGGTCGATGACCGCTTCCTGCGCTGGTACGCCGTCAAGCTGTTCGAGCGCGACGACAAGGTCATGGATGAGCTGAAGCTGTCCTCCGACCTGACCGCGCACATCGACCAGCACATCAAGGACTGCGAGGCTGAGATGGACGATGATGCCGAGAGCATCATCACCAACCAGCGTTACGCCTACATCAACGGTGTCGTCGATAAGGCTGTCAAGAAGAAGGCCCGCGTCGAGCACCTGACCGTTTCGGATAAGATCGACCAGATCGTCACCAACCGTGTTCTGGCTCTGCCCATCTTCGCAGTCATCATGTATCTGATGTACTCCCTGTCTATGGGCACTTCCATCGCCGACGGCGGCTGGGCCATCGGTACGTTTGCGACCGACTGGACCAACGACGTCCTGTTCGGTGAGATCGTCCCCAGCGCGCTGGGCGGCTTCCTCGAGAGCATCGGCGTGGCGGGCTGGCTGTACGGCCTGATCATGGACGGCATCGTTGCCGGTGTCGGCGCGGTTCTGGGCTTCGTTCCCCAGATGCTGGTCCTGTTCTTCCTACTGTCCATTCTGGAGGATGTCGGCTATATGTCCCGTGTCGCCTTCATCATGGACCGTATCTTCCGCAAGTTCGGCCTGTCCGGCAAGAGCTTTATCCCCGTGCTGGTCGGTACGGGCTGCGGCGTCCCGGGCGTCATGGCTTCCCGTACCATTGAGAACGAGCGCGACCGCCGCATGACCATCATGACCACCTGCTTCATCCCCTGCGGCGCAAAGATGCCCATCATCGGCCTCATCGCAGGTGCTCTGTTCGGTGGTTCTTCTCTGGTGGCTGTCTCCGCTTACTTCATCGGCATGGCTGCCATCATCTGCTCCGGCATCATCCTGAAGAAGACCAAGGCCTTTGCAGGCGACCCTGCTCCCTTTGTCATGGAGCTGCCTGCTTACCATGTCCCCGCTTGGGGCAATGTCTTCCGCGCTACTTGGGAGCGCGGCTGGTCCTTCATCAAGCGCGCCGGCTCCGTGATCCTGCTGGCAACCGTCATTCTGTGGTTCCTGCAGGGCTTCGGCTTCGAGAATGGCGCCTTCGGCATGGTCGAGGATCAGGACAACTCCGTGCTGGCTGCTATCGCCACAAAGATCGCATGGATCTTTGCTCCTCTGGGCTTCGGCAACTGGAAGGCAACGGTCGCTTCTGTCTCCGGCCTGATCGCAAAGGAGAACGTCGTCGGTACCTTCGGCGTCCTGTATCACTTCGGCGGCGAGGAGCTGTCTGAGAACGGCGATGAGATCTGGAGCCTCGTTGCGGCAGATTACACCGCTCTGAGCGCTTATGCATTCATGATCTTCAACCTGCTGTGCGCTCCCTGCTTCGCTGCTATGGGTGCGATCAAGCGTGAGATGAACAACGGCAAGTGGACGGCATTCGCCATCGGCTATATGTGCGCACTGGCCTACTGCTCTGCTCTGGTCGTGTACCAGCTGGGCGGCCTCATCACTGGTGAAGTCGGCTTCAACTTCTTCACCGTCGTGGCCGTGGTCATCGTCGCTGCCTTCCTGTATCTGATGTTCCGTCCCAACAAGTATGTGAACGACAACGAAGTCAAGATCGACGTTTCCAAGATCAAGTAAAAATTTCTCAAAACGCGCTGAAAGGAGTGCATTTTTATGATGGAGTTTCTGGCTGCGAATTTTAATCTGCCGACGATCATCGTCGGAGCCATCGTGTTTGGCGGTGTGGGCTGGATCACATGGCACTCTCATAAGCACGGCGGCTGCAGTGGATGCAGCGGCGGCTGTGACTGCGGCGGAAGCTGCAGCAGCTGCAAGGGCGGCTGCCACTGAGCCATAATGGAAGAGAAGGGGGCGCGGGTCAGAGCTTTGGCCCGCGCCCCTTTTGAAGATCGAGAGTTAGTGTGACAGAACGAAAAGAGAGTGATACGAGATGGAACTGACGCCGGCACACCTGCGCTACCTGCTGGCCATCTATGAGGTCTCGCAGACCCATCTGGACATCAGCTCCCGCAGCATTGCCGAGAAGCTGGGCGTGACCAAGCCCTCGGTAGTGCGGGTGATGAATCTGCTGATGGAGCGGGGAATGATCGTCAAGGAATATTACGGCAAGATCTACCTCACCGACCGGGGCATCTTTGTGGCCCGGGAGGTCAGAAAGCAGCTGGACGAGGTGCTTGCCCACTTCCCGCCGGTGGAAGCAGAGCTGACCGACGAGGAGCGGCTGACCGCTGCCCTCGCCCTGACCGCGGCCCTGCCGGAACGGGTCTTTACCGGACGGTACGACCAGCTGATGGACTTGGCGGAAATGCCCCCGGCTGCGGGCTGACCGCCTGCCAAGACAGCAAAAGAGCCAGACTCAGCCTGAGTCTGGCTCTTTTTGGGTGCAGGATGTCAGACGAGGTAGCCCTCGAAGCAGTGGAGATCCTCGGTCTTTACGATGCCCTCAAGGTAGAGGCCGTCTTCGCGGTACTCCTCCAGCTGGACGCTGCCGCGCTCCCGCATGGGGGCGGCGAGGCCCAGCTTGTCGTAGGGCAGCAGGACGCGGATGGTGTGGACGCGGTCGCTGAGGGTCTCGTCCAGCTTTTGCAGCAGCTTGTCGAGTCCGTAGCCGGTCTTGGCACTGGTGAGCAGGATGTCGGGGTCAAAGCTCAGTGCACCGGGCTTGTCGCACTTGTTGTAGACGGTCAGGCGGGGGATGTCGGCGCAGTCGAGGCCGTCCAGCACCTCGTCGGTGACGGCCAGCTGCTCTTCCCGCTGCTCGTCGCCTGCGTCGGCCACCCGGACGATGACGTCCGACCATGCGGCCTCTTCCAGCGTGGACTTGAAAGCCTCCACCAGATTGTGGGGCAGGCGGGAGACGAAGCCGACGGTGTCCACCAGCAGCACCGCCATGCCGCTGGGCAGGACGAGCTTCCGGCTGGTGGGGTCGAGGGTGGCGAAGAGCATATCTGCCTCGGCGACGCTGGGGCCGCAGAGGGCGTTCATCAGGCTGGATTTACCGACATTGGTGTAGCCCACGAGGCTGACCACCGGCATCCCGGTCTTGGCGCGGGCCTTCCGGCTCTCGCCCCGGCGCTTTTCCATCTCGGCCAGCTTCTCGGCCAGCGCGTCGATGCGGGCGTGGACGTGGCGGCGGTCCAGCTCCAGCTTGGTCTCACCGGCACCGCGGCGTGCACCGCCGCCGCCGCCACCGCCGCCGCCCTGGCGGCTCAGGCTCTCGCCCATGCCCTGTAAGCGGGGCAGGCGGTAGCGCAGCAGGGCCAGCTCGGTCTGAAGCTTGCCCTCGTTGGTCACAGCGCGGCTGCGGAAGATCTCGAGGATGAGCATGGTGCGGTCGATGACCTCGAGGCCTCCCAGCGCAGTGGAGATGTTGCGGATCTGGCTGCCGGTCAGCTCGCCGTCAAAGACGGCGCACACGGCCCCCAGCTCTGCGGCGGCAGCGGCGGCTTCTTCCAGCTTGCCGCTGCCCAGCACGATGCCGGTCTCGGGGGTCTGGCGCTTCTGGGTGACTTCGGCCACGGCCTCCATGTGGTTGGCCTCACACAGCGCGGCCAGCTCGGCGAGGCTGCGCTCGCAGTCCCACAGGCCCTGATCGAGGGCCAGCAAAATTACCTTCGTCGGGGGTGTTTCCACTAAAATATCGTAAAGTTCGCTCAAAATGATTCCTTTCGTTCCAGATAATGCTCTCTTGTCAGTGCATAGCACCTGCAGGGGACGGGGGAGCCGTCGAATTTGTGGTACTCTGCGTTATGGTCGTAAACGAAGCCTGCTTTGGTCATGACCCTGCCGCTGGCGGGATTTTCGGCGGCATGGCAGCAGGCAAGCCAATTACTGTCCGTATTCTTGAACCAGTATTCTACCAAAGCGTCCAGCGCCTCGGTGGTATAGCCCTTGTTCCACCAGCCTCTGCCGATGCAGTAGCCCGGCTCCCAGATGCCCGCAGAAATATCCCGCCCGGGCCACTCGGTCTTCTGCTGCGGCTCACCCGCAAGGCTGTTGTAGATGCTGATGGAGCCGAACACCTGCCCGGAGGCCTTTTCCACGATGGCCCACTGGTAGTAGTCCTCGTTGGGGTAGAGCAGCGCCCATGCGGTCAGCAGCTCCCGCGTCTCGGCCACATCTTTATGCGGCGTCCAGCGCAGCCAGCGGGTGACCTCCGGGTCGCTGGCCCAGTTGGCGTACATCATCGGGGCATCGGACGGCAGAAGGCGGCGCAGAAGCAGCCGCGGCGTTTCGATCTCCTGTGTGCCGGCGTGGCGCATGATACATTCCTCCAAACTGCTATAAATATGCATAGAATAGCACAAAAGCGGCTCCGGTGCAAGCAAAAATGGGCCATTGAGAGACAAAAATGCTTGACAAGTGCGCAAACTTCATTAAACTGAAGATGACTGCACAAAAGCTCCGTCCCGGGGGAGCCGGGAAAAATAGAGGGAAAAACGAAGAAAAAGGAGAACCTTACGATGACGGACATCCGAGAGTATCTTACCCATAAGCCGCTGCTGTTCGACGGCGGCATGGGTACCTATTATAAAGCCGCGCCGGGCGTAGAATGCGAGCTGGCGAACCTCACCGACCCCGAAGGGGTGAAGCGGGTCCACGCCGAGTATCTGGCGGCGGGCGCACAGGCCATCAAAACCAACACCTTCGGCCTGCCCCGGATGGCAGCGGCCCAGATGCCGGGCTGGGAAGAGCTGGCCGAGGCGGGCTGGAAGCTGGCCTGCGACGCCGCCGCCGAGAAGGACGCCGCCGTCTTTGCGGACCTCGGCCCGGCTCTGGACACAGAGGCCGCCCCGGCCAGCAGTGCCTACGGCCTTGCAGCCCAGCAGTTCGCGGCGCTGGGGGCAAAGAATTTTCTTTTTGAGACACTCAGCTCGGATGTGGGCGTGGTGGAGGCTGTGAAGGCCCTCCGGGTAGCTGTGCCGGACGCCTTCGTCATGGTGTCTTTCGCAGTGCTGCCGGACGGCTACACCCGCGAGGGCCTGCTGTTCCGCGACCTGCTGCACCGGATGGAGGGCAGCGGCGTGGTGGATGCCGTGGGCCTGAACTGCGTTTCGGCTCCGGGCGCGATGAAGAAGCTGGTGCAGGGGCTGGGCGAGACGCGGCTGCCCCTGTCGGTGATGCCCAACGCGGGCTATCCGGTCGTCACCCGGGCGCGGGTGCTGTATCAGGGCAAGCCGGAGTATTTCGCCCGGGAGATGGGCCAGATCGCAGCCGCCGGTGTCCGCATTCTGGGCGGCTGCTGCGGCACGACCCCTGCCCACATTGCGGCCCTGCGGGCAGAGCTGGATGCTCTGCCCCGGCAGACTGGAGCCGCCCCGGCCGCAAAACTTTCCACCGTCGCCGCGCCGGAGGTGGAAAAAGACGACACCTTCCTGCGGAAGCTGGACAAAGGCGAAAAAGTCATCGCCATTGAGCTGGACTCTCCCCGGGTGGCCGACCTGAGCGGCTATCTGGACGGCGCACGGAGATTGCAGGCCGCAGGTGCCGACCTGCTGACCATCGCCGACTGCCCCATCGCACAGGCTCGGATGGATTCCTCCCTCGTGGCCTGCCGGGTGCACCGGGAACTGGGAATGTGCGCCCTGCCTCACATGACCTGCCGCGACCGCAATCTGAACGCCACGAAAGCCCTTCTGCTGGGCCTCTACGCCGAGGGCGTGCGGGAGGTGCTGGCCATCACCGGCGACCCCATCCCCACCGCAGAGCGGGACGAGGTGAAGAATGTTTACCAGTTCAACTCCCGCAAGCTGGCCCAGTACATCGTCTCTCTGGCCGGGGAGGGCCGGGAGATGCCCTCGCCTATGACGGTGTTCGGCGCACTGAACCTCAACGCCCGGAATTTCGACGTGGAACTCCGCCGGGCCGTGGAAAAGCTGGAAAACGGGATGGCGGGATTCCTGACCCAGCCGGTGCTCTCGGCACAGGCAGTGGAAAATCTCCGCAAGGCCCGTCAGACGCTGGGCGAACGGGCGAAGATCCTGGCCGGCATCATGCCGGTGGTCAGCCAGCGGAACGCCATCTTCATGGAAAATGAGATCAACGGCATCCATGTGGAGGAGGACATCATCCAGCGCTTTGCGGGCCTCGACCGGGAGCAGGGCGAGGCGCTGGGCCTTGAGGTGTCGATGCAGATGGCTCGGGAGGCCCTGCCCTACGCCGACGGCTTCTACCTCATGACCCCCTTCAACCGGGTGGCTTTGATGGAGCGGCTCATCGCCCGGCTCCGGACCGAGCTTCTGGACGCGGAGGGGTGAGAAAAGAAATAAAATCTGCCTGACGCAGGGAGCGAGGGCCCCGCACAAGGGTGTGAAAATTTTGTTCCGGTCAAAAAGAGATTGACAAAACGCACAAAAAACGCTATATTCTTTTTATAAATGCAAGGAAAAAGAGTGTGCGCTGTTTTGGAACTGCCATCCAGAGAGCCGGGGGGCTGCTGAAAACCCGGTATGGCGGTGCGGCGTGCTGTCGCTTTTGAGCAGAGGCGGGGAAAGGGAGTAGTCGTCTCCGGGTCTGCCCCACGTTATCGGGGCATCAAGGGGCACGCGGCAAAGCGCTGTGTGCAATTTGGGTGGTACCGCGGTTATATTCAGCCGTCCCATGGAACGCTCCGTGGGGCGGCTTTTTTCGTCCCACCAATCAATCATCCGGGAGGATTCTCTATGAAAGAACTCGCAAAGCAGTATGATCCGAGCCAGGTGGAAGACCGCATCTACCAGTTCTGGCTGGATGGCGGCTACTTCCACACGAAGGCCGACCCCGACAAGAAGCCCTACACCATCGTCATGCCCCCTCCGAACGTCACCGGCCAGCTCCACATGGGCCACGCCGTGGACAACACCATGCAGGACATCCTGATCCGCACCAAGCGGATGCAGGGCTACGCTGCCCTGTGGGTGCCCGGCACCGACCACGCCTCCATCGCTACCGAGGCCAAGGTCGTGGAGGCCATGCGTGCGGAAGGCCTGACCAAGGAGATGGTGGGCCGCGACGGCTTCCTCGAGCGTGCATGGGCTTGGAAGACCAAATACGGCAACCGCATCGTCAGCCAGCTCAAGAAGCTGGGCAGCAGCTGCGACTGGGAGCGTGAGCGCTTCACCATGGACGAGGGCTGCTCCGAGGCCGTCAAGGAGGTCTTTGTCCGCCTGTACGACAAGGGCCTCATCTACCGCGGCAACCGCATGGTCAACTGGTGCCCCCACTGCAACACCTCCATCTCCGACGCTGAGGTGGAGTATGAGGAGAAGGACGGCAATTTCTGGCATCTGCTCTACCCGGTCAAGGAGACCGGCGAGATGCTGGAGCTGGCCACCACCCGTCCCGAGACCATGCTGGGCGATACCGCCGTCGCCATCAACGGCGAGGACCCCCGCTACGCCCACCTGCACGGCTGCCACGTCGTCCTGCCCCTGCTGAACAAGGAGATCCCCATCGTCTGCGACGAGCACGCCGACATGACCAAGGGCACCGGCGTCGTCAAGATCACGCCGGCCCACGACCCCAACGACTTCGAGGTCGGCCTGCGCCATGACCTGCCCATCGTCCGCGTCTTCACCTACGACGGCCACATGACCGGTGCCGCCGACAAGGCTGCGGCCGACGCCCTGTTTGCTGCCGGGAAGAACACCGTCAACGAGCCTCATGTTCTGGACTGCGGCAAGTACGCCGGCATGACCACCCTCGAGGCCCGCAAGGCCATCCTTGCCGACCTGAAGGAAGGCGGCTTCCTGAAGGAGATCGAGCCGCTGAAGCACGAGGTCGGCACCTGCTACCGCTGCCACTCCACCATCGAGCCGATGGTGTCCAAGCAGTGGTTCGTCAAGATGGAGCCTCTGGCAGAGCCTGCCATCGAGAGCGTGGAGAAGGGTGACATCAAGTTCGTGCCCGAGCGCTTCACCAAGAACTATATGAACTGGATGAAGAACACCCGCGACTGGTGCATCAGCCGCCAGCTGTGGTGGGGCCACCAGATCCCGGCATGGTACTGCGACGACTGCGGCGAGACTGTGGTCGCCAAGAGTGCACCCTGCACCTGCCCCAAGTGCGGCAGCGCAAAGCTGACGCAGGACCCCGACACCCTCGACACCTGGTTCTCCTCCGCGCTGTGGCCCTTCAGCACGCTGGGCTGGCCCAATGAGGAGAGCGCAGACCTCAAGTATTTCTACCCCACCAACACCCTCGTCACCGGTTACGACATCATCGGCTTCTGGGTCAGCCGCATGATCTTCTCCGGTCTTGCCTACACTGGTAAGGCCCCCTTCGACACCGTCTGCATCCACGGCATCGTCCGCGACAGTCAGGGCCGCAAGATGTCCAAGAGCCTTGGCAACGGCATCGACCCGCTGGAGGTCATCGCCCAGTACGGCGCGGACGCCCTGCGCTTCATGCTGGTGGACGGCTCCACCCCGGGCAACGATATGCGCTACAGCGAGAAGAAGGTGGAGGCTGCCCGCAACTTTGCAAACAAGCTGTGGAACGCCACCCGCTTCGTGCTGATGAACCTGCCCGAGGACTTCCAGCCCGGCCTGCCCAGTGAGGACAAGCTGGACATGAGCGACAAGTGGGTGCTGACCAAGCTGAATCAGGTGGCCGGTGCCATGAGCGACAACCTCGACCACTACGAGATGGGTCTGGCTGCGGCGAAGATCAACAGCTTCATCTGGGACGTCTACTGCGACTGGTTCATCGAGATCGCAAAGCCCCGCCTGAACTCCGGCGACGCCGAGCAGGCCGACACCGCCCGCCGCGTGCTGGTGTATGTGCTGGACAAGGCCCTCAAGCTGCTGCACCCCTTCATGCCCTTTATCACCGAGGAGCTGTATCAGGCCCTGCCCGGCTCTGCCGAGACCATTATGACGCAGGAATGGCCCACCGTGGACGAGAGCCACAACTGGGCAGAGGAAGAGGAAGCCTTCGAGAAAGTGATGGACTACATCAAGGCTGTGCGTACCATGCGCACCGAGATGAACGTCCACCCTGCCAAGAAGACCAGCATGATCATCGAGACGGCCGACCCGGCCCCCTTCCAGAACGCCGAAGTCTATCTGGCAAAGTTCGCGTTCGCCACCGATGTGACCTTTACCGCCAAGTATGAGGGCAGCACCGACGGCATGGTGCAGGTGTCCACCCACGCAGCCCGCGGCTTCATCCCCATGATGGAGCTGATCGACCGTGACAAGGAGCTGGCCCGCCTGAACAAGGAAAAGGCCAAGGCCGAGAAAGAGCTGGCCATGTTCGAGAACCAGCTCAACAACCCCAAGTTCGTCGAGCGCGCCCCTGCCGCACTGGTGGAGGACATCCGCGCCAAGCACGCCAAGAGTCAGGATAAGCTCGCCAACATTGAGCAGAGCATCAAGGCTCTGGGCTGATGCGGGGAAAGGAGTTACCCACGGAGTCCAATATGCAAAAGACCTCTCCTTGGCTCATTGCGACGCGAGTCCTCTTTACCTTCGCGCTCATCGCCTGCATCGTGTTCATCTTCTCGAACTCCATGCAGATCGCCGACGTCTCATCTGTGGCCAGCGGCAGGGCGCTGACCCTGATGCGAAAGGTGTTCACCCGGCTGGGGATGCCCGGCATCGCCAGCCGCCTGACCGACCACATCGTGCGCAAGATGGCACATTTCTGCGAGTATATGCTGGAAGGCTTCCTGCTGACGCTCTGCCTGCGGGTCTACACCCGGCGGTTCGTCCGCCACATCTCGTGGCCTATTCTGGGCGGTCTGCTCACGGCCCTGACCGACGAGACCATCCAGATGTTCAGCGATGGCCGGAGCAGCCAGATCACCGATGTCTGGCTGGATTTTTCCGGCGTGCTGACCGGCATTCTGGTGGGGATGTTCTGTCTGGCCCTGTGCAGGATGTGCTATCTGCTCTACAAACATCGAAATGAGGATTGACGCAATGACCATCGAACAGGCAAACGAATATTTTTCCTCTCTGCCCGAGGGCTTTGCCCCGGCGGAGGAGCTGAGCGCTGCCCTGACGGCGGATGCCCGGAAGGTGCAGTTCGTCGGCGTGGCCGGTACGGCGGGCAAGACCGCTGCCGCCGGTCTGCTGACGGCGATCCTGCGGGAGGCAGCGTTCCACACCGGCTTCTACCGTGCCGGATGCGAGCCGCTGTCGGCCCGCATCGCCATCGGCGGCGTGTCGGTGGACCCGGTGCTGTTCTGTCAGGCCGCAGAGGCCCTCAGCGCCGCAAAGCCTCTGCCCCGCGCAGCGGCAGAGCTGGCGGCTGCGGCCTGCTGCTTCGGTGCGGCAGGCTGTAAGCTGGCTGTGGTGGAGCTGCCGGATGCCGGTCTGGCGGCTGCCCTGCCCAGTATGCCGGTCTGCGCCGTCACAGCCATCGGCCCCGACGGCGTGAGTCGTTCGGTGGAGCGTCTGGCCGCGCTGGCGGCGGGCGTCATGCGGAAAGGCGCGGTCTGCGTCACCGCGCCGGAGCAGCCGAAGGCTGTCCTGAGCGAGCTGGTGGTGGCCGCAGCCAAGGCGGAGTGCGAGCTTGTGGTGCCCGACGCCGAGGACATCACCTTCCTTGAGGCGGAAAAATTCACCAGCCGGGTGGACTACGGCGGATACACCGCGCCGCTGGCCTTCCTTGGCCGTCACGCGGCGGGCAATGCCGCCGTCGCAGTCGAGCTGGCGCTGGCCCTCTGGCGGAAGGGCTTCGAGATCCCCGATGAGGCCATTCTGGCGGGCCTTGCCGCTGTGGAGAACCGCAGCAGCATCCGCGTCCTGTCCCAGAAGCCCCTCATCATCCTCGACGCCTGCCGTACCCCCCAGCAGGCCGCAGCCCTTCTGCGTGTCCTCAATATGGCCAAGGTGCGCCACATGAGCGCCATCATCGGCCTGACCGGGGAGGAGGGCGCAGAGGCCTTCTTTTCCGTGCTGGAAAGCGGTCTGACCCCTGAGGAACAGAAGAAGGACAAGGGGACGATGCCCGGCATGAGCGAGAACCCCTTCGACAAAGTCTTCCTCGTTGCCCCGGCGGGGACGGAAGCTGCGCTGGCCGAGCGCCTGACCGAAAAGGCACGGTATCACTTCGACGCCGTGCTCTGCCCGTCGCTGGCCGACGCCGTCAAGCAGGCGAAAGCCAACAGCCGCCGCGGCCTGCTGGTCTGCGGCAGTGAGGCCATCGCCCTCGAGACTGAGAAACTGTTGAGCGACACCGTTCTCTAAAAAATAACCCGAAAGACCTGTACACTGAAAAGGTGTACAGGTCTTTTCTTTATCCAGAAAAAAGGACAAGCAAAGGAGATGAGGATATGGCAACCGTGACTTTCAGCGCGGCAGACGATGTGCTCTACGCCTATCTGGCCGGGGAGATCGACCACGATGCGGCGCAGGGGCTGCGCATCCAGCTGGACGACGCCCTGCTGACCCGCAGCCCCCGCATTCTGGTCATGGATCTCGGCGGAGTGGGATTCATGGATTCGTCGGGCATTGGGCTGATCTTAGGGCGGCAGCGCTGTGCCCGGACGCTGGGCGGCAGCCTGCGCATCCAGCACGCGCCGGAACAGCTCCGGCGGGTCTTACAGCTTGCAGGCATTCCCTGCACCGAGCCGGGCGGGGAAATATCAGGAGGGATATGAAATGAAAGCGGAAAACAGTGTGAAGATCCAGTTTGACTCCCTGAGTGCCAACGAGGCCTTTGCCCGGGGCGCGGCGGCAGCATTTCTGGCCCGGTACGACCCCACCGTGCCCCAGCTGGCAGACATCAAGACAGCAGTATCCGAGGCAGTGACCAACTGCATCGTCCACGCTTACCCCGACCGCATCGGCCCGGTGACGCTGTGCATCGCAGTCTACCCGGAACGGCTGGTCAAGATCACGGTGATGGATAAAGGTGTCGGCATCCCGGACATCGGGCGGGCGATGGAGCCGCTCTTCACCACCGGCAACCCGGAGGAGCGCTCCGGTCTGGGCTTTGCCGTGATGCAGAGCTTTATGGATAAGGTCAAGGTGTCCTCCCAGCCCGGTAAGGGGACGCGGGTGGTGCTGACCAAACGGCTGGATGAGCGCTCTACATAATAAAAGAAAAGAGGGCGTTGCAATGGTAACGGACAAGACCCGGCGGAGTGCATTCATCGAGCAGAATCTGGGGCTGGTGCATTCCTGCGCCGGGCGGTTCCGGGGCAGGGGCATCGAGTACGATGACCTCTACAGCGCGGGGTGCATGGGGCTGGTCAAGGCCTATGACGGCTTTGACGAGTCGCGGGGCGTCTGTTTTTCCACCTATGCCGTGCCGGTCATTCTGGGGGAGATCAAAAAGCTGTTCCGGGATGGCGGCACCGTGAAGGTGAGCCGGTCGCTCAAAGAGCTGAGCCTGCGCATCAATGCGGCACGGGAGCATCACTGCAAGCTCTGCGGAGTGGAGCCGACCCTGTCGCAGTTGGCGGAGGAACTGGGGGAGAGTGTGGAGAACATCACGCTGGCCATTCAGGCGGCCCAGCCTGCGGTGAGTCTGACGCCGGAGAACCGGGAAGAGAGCGACCGACAGATGGACATTCCGGTAGAGTCGCCGGAGGAAGAGCTTGCCGATAAGATCAGTCTGGCAGAGGTGCTGAAAGGCCTGCCGGAAGAAGACAGGCGCATCATCCAGCTTCGTTTCTATGGAGGAAAGACCCAGAGCGACACTGCAAAGCTGCTGCATACGACGCAGGTGCAGATCTCCCGGCGGGAGCGCAAGATATTGAAGGTGATGCGGGACAGGCTGCTGGATGAATGACAAGACAGAATGGTCAAATCCGGGAGAAAAAACTGGGCAAAAAGACGAACCGAGAAATAATTCGAAAAAAGTGTAAAAAAGACTTGCTTTTTGAGAAATCCTGTGCTAGAATATATAAACGTCAGGCAGACGTCTGACAGAAACGTCTCTGAAATGAGCGACAGAAAAGCACGAAGGTCGATTGGTTCTCCCAAGAACTTCAAAAAATCTTCAAAAAAGTGCTTGACAAAAAACCACTTCTGTGGTAAAATAATCAAGTCGTCAGCCGCTTGGCT
>NZ_DAWCVJ010000058.1:0-16293 GCF_052358865.1 Faecalibacterium sp. | reverse complement strand
CGGGAGGTCGGTCCGGGTCGTGGGGGCGGAGCTGTGGATACGCTCCAGCACCTGATCGATGTTCAGACCGGTCTTGGCCGAGACGCGGGGGGCGTCGAGGCAGGGCAGGCCGATGACATCCTCCACCTCCTGCGCCACCTCGTCCGGATGGGCCGAGGGCAGGTCGATCTTATTCAGGATGGGCACCAGCTCGAGGTCGTGCTCCAGCGCCATATAGGTGTTGGCGAGGGTCTGGGCCTCCACGCCCTGCGTGGCGTCCACCACGAGGATGGCACCTTCACAGGCGGCGAGGCTGCGGCTGACCTCGTAGGCGAAGTCCACATGGCCCGGGGTGTCGATGAGGTTGAACTCGTACACCTTGCCGTCCTTGGCGGTGTAGTTCATGGTGACGGCGCGGGCCTTGATGGTGATGCCGCGCTCCCGCTCGATGTCCATGTTGTCGAGGATCTGGTCCTCCATCGTCCGCTCGTCCACGCTCTTGGTCAGCTCGAGGATGCGGTCGGACAGGGTGGATTTGCCGTGGTCGATGTGCGCGATGATGCAGAAGTTGCGGATGTTGTCTCTTGCCATGTAGTTCCTCCGAAATTTATAGGATCCAGTCTTCGACGGCCTTGACGCCGCCGTTTTCCAGATAAACGCGGGGCACCCGGCGGGAAACGCCGCAGAGCACCTCGTAAGAAATGGTATCGGTCTTGCGGGCGATGGTCTCGGCGCTGTCGCTCACCGTGCCGCCCCAGAGGATGGCCTCATCCCCCTCCCGCACGTCGGGCAGGGCGGAAACGTCCACCATCAGCTGGTCCATGCAGACCCGGCCCAGCACCGGGCAGGGTCTGCCCTTGATCTCCACGATGCCCTTGCCGCAGCTCAGCAGACGGGGGTAGCCGTCGGCGTACCCGGCGCAGAGGGTGGCGACCTTGGTGGGCTTTTCGGCGGTGAAGCGGCGTCCGTAGCTGGCCGACTGGCCGGGCTGCATCTCCTTTACCATGCTGACGATGGTCTTCAGCTTCATCACCGGGCGGAAAACGCCGAAGCGCACCTCGTCGCTGGGGTCGAAGCCGTAAAGGATGATGCCGGGACGAGCCATGCAGCGGGTGCGGGGCAGACCGGCGGGCCAGTCGGGGTGGAGCATCACCCCGGCGGAGTTGTCGCAGTGGACGACGGCAGGCTCGAACCCGGCCTCGGCGAGGCCCTGACAGGCCCGGACGAAGAGGGCGTGCTGCCCGCTGGTATAGGCCACGCTGTCGGCGGTGTCGTCGTCGGCAACGGCAAAGTGCTGGAACAGGCCCGTGACCCGGAGACCGGGCAGGCGGCAGACTTCCAGCATCCCGGCCAGCGCGGCGTCAAAGTCGGTGCGGAGCGCAAAGCCGATGCGGCCCATGCCGGTGTCGGCCTTGAGGTGGACATCCACCGTCCCGCCTGCGGCGGAGGCTGCCTCACTGAGGGCCTTGGCCTGCGACAGGGAGTAGCAGGCGGCGGTGATGTTCTGCTCCATCAGGACCGCTGCGCAGCCCGGCTCCACATGGCCCAGAATGAGGATGGGCAGGCGCAGCCCGGCCTGACGGAGCTGACGGGCCTCGGCCAGACAGCTCACGGCCAACCATGCGGCCCCTTCCTCGGCGAAGACCTTGGCGCATTCCACAGCGCCGTGACCGTAGCTGTCCGCCTTGACGACGGCACACAGCGGCATCTCGCCGGCCCGGGACTTCACAATACGGAAATTGTGGCGCAGGGCATCCAGATCGATCTCGGCCCAGACGTGTTTTTCAAAGAGTGGTGTCTGCATGGGCAGTGTCCTCCTTATTTGATGTGCGGGCCGGGTGCAGGGGACGCCAGCCGTCGATGCCGCTTTCCTGCAAGGCGTGGAGCGTCTTCTGCCGGAAAGCCCGGTCGGTGCGGCAGCGCTCCCGGACGAAGTCCTTGGTGTCCTCCCGGGTGGTCACGCCGTCGGCGGGGCAGCGGCTTTTCACGATGGGGAAGCCCGACTCTTTCACGGCAGTGCGCACCTCCTGCTCGGTGGCGAGGAGGAGCGGCCGGATGAGGGTCAGGCCCCGGTCGGACAGCTCCGTCACCGGCGAAAAACAGCCGATGCGGCCCTCCCGCCAGAGATTCATGTAAAAGGTCTCGATGGCGTCGTCGAGGTGATGGCCCAGCGCCACCTTGTTGCAGCCCAGCTCTTCGGCGGCGGCATGGAGAGCGCCCCGGCGCAGATTGGCGCAGAGAGAGCAGGGATTTTTCTCCTTCCGGTAATCGAAGACGATGGGGCCGATGAGGGTGCGGCGCACCTCGTAGGGCACACCGTACTGCCGGAAAAGGGCTTCCAGCGCGGAGTAGTCCACCGGCTGTCCCCCGAACTGGGGGTCGAGGGTGACGGCTGTCACCTCAAAGGGAAAGCCGAGGTACTGCCGCAGCTGCGCAAGGCCCACCGTCAGAGCCACGCTGTCCTTGCCGCCCGAAACGCCCACGAGGACGCGGTCGCCGGGGGAAAGCATCTCATACTGCTGAACGGCTTTGCGCATCAGGCCGCAGAGCCGCTGCATCGCTTTCGTGCCGCTCATGACAGGCTCACGCTCTCCACGAGGTTCACGATGTCGCTGATGGAGGCCAGTTTGGTTAGCGCAGAGACGTAGATGACATCGCCGGTGTCGTATTCGATGGTGGCCAGCACGGCGTAGTAAGCCTGAATGTCACAGCGCACGGCGGTGACGGCTGCACCGTCGATGTTCAGGTTGACTTTCCGGGGGCTGATGACGCCGTAGGCCTGCTTGAGGTCGCGCTCCGACTGGCCGATAAAGTCCTCGTAGGAGTCCTTCGTACCCCTCTGGAGCAGCACGACCTGGTAGTTGGCGTCATCGCTGCTCTGGGCGGAGGCCAGCTCCAGCGCACGGCCAAGGGTGGCGTCCTCGGTCATCTCGCAGACCGGCCAGACGGCGGACTCATAATAGACCGAGATGCCGTTTTCGGCGGTATAGCGGGTGTCGGGAGAAGCGGGGGTGCGGCGGTTGACCGCGAGGGTCAGAACAAAATAGGCCAGTGCGCCCAGCAGGACGATGATGCCCATGGCGAGCAGCAGGCGGAAAGAGCGCTGCTGTGCGCTGTCGCGCTGGTGGATGTCTTTCGGCATGAGGGGGTATCCTCCTTATAAAAGTAGGGGTCGGCCCCGGGGTGGGGCTGTATCCTTTTTAGTATAACATACTCAGCGCCAAAATTGTAGCGCCGTGCCGCAAAAAGCAGACCGAAAATACGATTCGAGAAAACATGAGATTTCGAGAGAAAACAAGAGAAAACAAGAGATTCAAAAAACTGAGCCGAAAAAATCGGAAAATACTGTTGACAGGCGGCTCCCGGGGATGTATACTAACACTCGCGCCCCCAAAAGGCGCATTGAACCGTTGAAACACTTATCAGGAGGAAATAGATATGAGCACTACTCTCGTCAAGCCCGCTGAAGTCGAGCGCAAGTGGTATCTGCTCGACGCTGCCGGCAAGAGCCTGGGCCACGTCGCTGCTGAGGCTGCTGTTCTGCTGCGCGGCAAGCAGAAGGTCGATTATACCCCCAATGTTGACTGCGGCGATTACGTCGTCGTCATCAACTGCGACAAGGCTGTCCTGACCGGCAAGAAGGCCGAGCAGAAGTTCCACATCACCCACAGCAAGTTCATCGGCGGCCTGAAGAAGGTCCAGTACAGCAAGCTGATGGCTGAGAACAGCGATCTGGCCATGACCTACGCTGTCAAGGGCATGATCCCTTCCAACACCATCGGTGCTAAGGCTCTGACCCGCCTGCACTGCTACCAGGGTGCCGAGCACGCTCACGCAGCTCAGAAGCCCGAGAAGATCGAGTTCTAAGAAGGAGGCAATCGAACATGTACGAAACCAAACCTTATTTCTACGGCACTGGTCGTCGTAAGGATTCCGTTGCCCGCGTTCGCGTTTATCAGGGCACTGGCAAGGTCACCATCAATGACCGTGACATCGACAACTACTTCGGTCTGGAGACCCTGAAGCTGATCGTCCGCTCTCCGCTGGTCCTGCTGGGCCTCGAGGGCAAGTATGACGTCGTCGTCCGCGTTTCCGGCGGCGGTGTTTCCGGTCAGGCTGGCGCTATCCGCCACGGCCTGAGCCGCGCCCTGCTGCAGCAGAGCGACGAGAACCGCTCTGTCCTGAAGAAGGCTGGCTTCCTGACCCGCGATCCTCGTATGAAGGAGCGCAAGAAGTACGGTCTGAAGGCTGCACGTCGTGCACCCCAGTTCAGCAAGCGCTGATTTTACCGGTACTGCGATTTTACGGCTCTGCTTCGGCAGAGCCGTTTTTGTTTGTCATACGCTTTTCCTGCTGGACTGGGGGGCACGACTGCGCAGGCCGGTAAAAGTAAACTTTTTTCCAGATGGCTTGACATTTTTGCTGTTTGGCATATAATGAAAGTAGCCAAAGGAAACTGGCTGGAGAGTTCATTTGCGCACCAAAAGCGAACCCCCTCGGAGTGTGAGTCCGAGGGGGTTCTTTTGGGCTTACTTACCCTTGCGGTGGCTGTCAAGCCACTTGCAGATGTAGTACGAAACTACATTCGCTGCGACAGTCACGAGGAAACTGTTGAACGGAGAGTCCATTTTGCACACCCCCTCCCTGTTGCCAGAGTAGGTAAGGGCAGCGATACCAGTATAACACAGCAGCAAAAGGAACGCAAACTTTGTCGAAGCGGGGCAAAAGAGAAAAATCGAACTTCCTTTCTCCCCCTCTTGACAAAAGCGAAAAAAGAGGCTATTATAGCCTGTAGACAGACAATGGAGCCTGGGGTGTGTTCACCCTAGGCTTTTTTCTTTGGAATGTCTTGGGAAATGCCTCGCTGCGGGCCGATAGAGGGGGTCCGCAGCGAAGAAAACTGGAATGTGGGACCACGGCAGAAAGGTGTCTGCCGGGCCGCAAAAGAGGAAAAGGAGAAGGTATCATGAACGAGAATGTTGATAGTCTGATGATTCGTCTGGTCGGTCTTGCACTGGCTGTTCTGATGATGGCAGGCATGACCATCTATACGGGCCTTTTCCCGAAGACATCTGCAAAGGCCGCTGACACCCACGCCGCTGTCATCAGTGTGCAGGAGGACTATGTGGCAGCGGAGGATGTTCAGCAGAACGTCTGAGTGGTTCATTCTTCAAATATAAGAGAGGCGCACCTCGGAGCAGTTCGCTCCGGGGTGCGCCTTCTTCGCCGCAAAAAAGGCGGCGGTATTGTGCTGTAAAGCGTCCCACGGTTGCGACGAATAAAGTCGAAAAGCTTCTATTTTCGTCAAAACGCTAAAGAAAATCTCGGAGAACTGTGCGCAACTCTGAATCTACGGAAAAATATTGACAGCGTTTGGTCAAAAAGTGTAGAATGCAGACAAGAAGGCCTGCCCGAAAACGGCAGTCCACAACGGACGAAAACACAGATAAAGGAGGAATTTTCCATGAAATTGTTCAAGAAGCTCGCGGCCGCCGCACTGGCTGGTGTGATGGCACTGTCCCTGCTGACCGGCTGTGCCCTCGGGGATGCCGCGAAAGAGAATGCGATGCTGAAGGCATTGCAGACGGTGGGCGATTCGTATCTAGTCAAAGTCTCTGAGAGCGACAGCTTGAGTAAGAAGGCCGGTGGCATATTCAAGGCTTTTAAGGTCGCAGAGGGGACAGCTTGGGACATAGATGAGCTGCGGAACATCGAGGAGTGGCCTGATGACATCAGTACAGAGGTGACTTATCAAGATATTCATTATCTGGTCGTCGTTCTCAAGATGCCCAAAAATGCAAAGGATTCCACAAAATGGGGCTATCCGGCTGATGTTATTTATGATGGCCTTGAAGACTGCGTCGAAACGGATGAAGATGGCAACAGAACGCTGAAAGTCGGCTTTGATGTCATGAACGATGCAAAGCTGACCGACACGCAGGAAAAAGCCGAAGACTACATGGTCGTCTTTGCAAAGATCCCTGAAGCTCAAGACGGCGGAGACATCAACATCTGAACCTGATTTTTAGTTGAACCACTGATTTTCTCCAATAAAAAAGCAGCGCCCCGGAGCTGATCGCTCCGGGGCGCTGCTGCGTTTTCAGCGTTTCTGCTGCTTGAGGCGGGTCATGAAGTCGTCGGCTTCGATGGCCTCGGGGGTAAAGCTGTTGTTGTTCCACCAGCTGGCGAGGGCGGCGGCGACGGTGAGGCCGCTGGAAATGAGCTGTTCCAGCTGGGCGCTCTCGATGGGCAGGATGGGCTTGCCCACGGCGCTGAGAACCTGATTGGTCAGGGCCAGAGCCAGCGCAGCGGTGCGGGCCAGAGTGGATGCAGAGATGTTGTGATGAGTCATAAGGAGTACCTCTCTTTCTGATTTCATGATATGTGTGTTGTTGTCAGTCGGCTTCCCGCAGCACGACAGTGCCCGCGAAGATGAGGGTGGTGTCGCCGTCGTAGTAGGCGCTGCCGTGGGCGATGTCGATGAAGTCATTCTCCTCCACCCACCCGGCCTCCACCGAGGGCGGATAGAAGTTGTTGACGGCGGACAGGTACAGCTGATACTCCACGCCTTTTTCCAGCGGAAAACCGCCCATGTCGAGGACGACATCGTTGTAGCCTCGGATGAGTTCCAGCGAGAGGTCCACCAGCGGGGTGGTGGAGCCGTACCGGCGCAGGATGGCCCGCATCTTTCCGGCCACAAAGCCTTTGATGCGGAATTCCAGCGCGCGGAGCAGGAGGCCGGACTTTTTGGCAGTCAGGGGCATGGAAAACTCGGCGTGGGAGGGAGCGGCGTCCCACGCGGGGATGCTACCGCTGGCGTCGTGGGCCGTCTCGATGCGGTAGACGGCGGGGGTCACGGTGACGGTGCAGCTGTCGCTCTTGGTGTCGGAGACGGCGGTGACGACGGCGGTGCCTTTCTTGAGGCCGGTGACGCGGCCTGCCTCCACCGAGACGACGTCCTCCGGCGAAGCGCTCCAAAGCACCGTCTGGTCGGTGGCGTCCGGAGGCGTGATGGAGACGCTGAGGTCGGCGGAGCTGAGCCGGGGCAGTTCCAGAGTGTGCTGGCTCAGAGCCACCTTCTGGACGGGGATGATGTCCGGCTCGGGCAGGGGCGTGGGCGGCGTGGTGTCCCACAGTTTTTTCAGGGCGGTCAGGTCGTCCTGTGCGCTGCTGCCGGTGTAGCTGGCGGCGTCCAGCAGCTTGAGCAGAAGGGCTTTTTCCTCGCTGCCCAGCCCGCTGAGGCGGTCGGCGCTCACGGTGTCGGTGGTCAGCGCGCCGGTGGCGGCATCCACCTTCACCACCCGCACCAGCTGGCCCGCCTGCGGCAGGACGGGGCGGGGCGTTGCCCAGACGTCCAGCGCGTTCAGCCGGACCGCGCCGCTCCTGCCGTTGACGCTCAGGACAGCGCCCTCGCCGGGCGCGTAGGAGGCCGCACGCTCGGCAGCGGCCTCTGCCTGTTCGGCATAGCCTGCGGCCAGCGTGGCGCTGGCGGCGGTCTGCTGGGCTGAGGCTGCTGCCTCGCTGGCGCTCTGCTTGGCGTTCTCCTCGCCGGAGGCCGCCCGCTTGGCGGCCTCGGCGGCGGCGTTGGCGCTGGCGACCACCCGGGCGATGAACTGCTCGTAGACCGAGGGCGTCAGCTCCTCGCCCCCGCCCTCGGTGGGGAGGATGTCGTGGACATCATACTGGCCGGGCCGGGTGTAGGCGATGTAGCCCTCGCCGTTGGCGGCGGCCAGCATCCACTCGCCGCTGGCCCAGCCGGTGAAGCTGCGGCCCACCCGGACGCGGCCCGCTTCGTCCAGCTCCAAAGGCTCGGCCAGTGTGCCGTCGGCGTGGCGGATGTGGAGGGTGACGATGCACCCGGCCCACTGCCGGGGCAGGGCAAATTCCAGCCAGTCCACGCCTTCGGCCTTCTGTGCGCCCAGATGCAGCCGGTGGGGCTGGGCGAGAAATTCGGTGCCGCCGAAGTCCCGGGCGGTAATGTTGATCTGCATGGTGAAAACTCCTTTCGTTTGGTTTTGCATCTGGCCTGATTGTAGCGCAGAGCGGCAAGGCGTGGGAGAGTACACTTTTTTATTTGGAATTTGGTGGGTTCGGCATTTTGCCAAACGGCATTTTCGGGGAGAAATTACCCCCTGTTTCTGGCCGGAAAATAAGGGGAAAACAGCCCGTAATTTGTGTCGGAAATGGGCCTGTCAAGGCCGGTTTGACGCCGCAAAGATGCTCTGCGATACTGCAAAAAACGGCCCGGAAAGCGCGGCGGAAATGTTAAAAATATATGAACGGATAAGAGCCGAAAATTGCGAAAAAATCGGAGAGAAACCATTGAATTTCATGAAATCGAGTGAAAACTATGTACAGATTGCACAAAAAACTATGTGAAGCAATTATCAAACTCGAGGCCCCCGATTTGACAAAACGGCTCCGGTCTGCTAAAATAACGTCCGCTCAACACACGTTGCAGCGCATAAAATTCATCACGGTGAAGTGAAAAGCCGCATTTGCGGCGCCCGCTGTGCGGGGTAACTGCGCACAGTTTGGCGGGCCTTGAGATACAGGCCCGCTGTCCATTCCAAAATCTGAAAAGAGAGGAGTTGTCTCGTATCGCTTCCGTCAAATTTAAAAAAGCATTGTCTGGCTGCACCCGTGCAGCCTCGTCCCGTGTGCTGGCGTTCTGCGTCATGGCTGTGTGCCTTCTGTTCACGCTGGCCGTGACCGCCGCGAATCTGCGGCTGACCTACGTCACAGACTCCCACGGTGTGCGGCAGGTGGTCCTCACCTCTGAGAGCGACCCCGCCCGTGTTATGAGCCTTTCCGGCATCGAGGCCGAGGAGGGAGACGAAGTCTACTACACTGCCTTCGCCGGCAGTCTGGCATCCCTGAACATCGAGCGTGCCTTCAGCGTCACCATCGAGGCAGACGGGCAGGAATACCCCGTCCGGATGGTGATGGGCACGGTGGCCGACGCGCTGGAACGCGCCGGCATCACGCTGGATGCGGATGACTACACCGAGCCGGCGCTGAGTGCGCGCGTCACGGCGGGCAGCAAGATCGAAGTCCACCGTGTCGAGTATCAGGATAAGGTGGAGACGCAGGCCGTCCCCTATGACACCGAATATGTCTACACCAGCCTCTACTTCCGCAACACCGGCCGCGCCACCACGATGCAGCACGGCGCGGAGGGCCAGCAGACCGTCACCACCCGCGAGCGCTGGGTGGACGGTGAGCTGGAGAACAGCGTCGTCACCGATGTGACCACCACCGTGGAGCCGACCGACCATGTGGTCAAGACCTACGGCGCAGGTGCGCCCGTCTCGCCCCTGACCGGCCCGGACGGCACCACCAACGCCCCCGCCAGCTACAGCAAAGTCCTCACCGGCAAGGCCACCGGCTACTATTCCAAGTCCGGCAAAGGCTCCTCCGGTCTGGGTCTGGGGTATGGCACCGTGGCCGTTGACCCCAGCGTCATCCCCTACGGCACCCTGCTGTATATCACTTCCACCGACGGCAGCTTCGTCTATGGCTACGCTGTGGCCACGGACACCGGCATCGCCGTGCAGGATGGCCGCATCCTCGTGGACCTGTTCTACGAGACCTACGCGGAGTCGGTCATCAACGGCGCCATCAACGTCAACGTCTATGTCGTGGGCTGATGGGCCTGGAGAAGAACTGAAGTAAAAGAATGGAAAAGCATCCGCTCTGTTTTTGTGCCAAATGCGCGAAAACCGGGGCGGATGCTTCTTTTTTGCCCGGAATCTGTCATGTTTGCTGATAATTCTTGTCTAAAATTAGAGATGTTGTATATATAAGAAAAATATCAACGAAAAGATTATGGTATATTTTCCAAGAAAACCCTTGAAAAATCCGACGAAATTCTTTAATATAAGAGAGTAAAAGGCACAGCGCTGCCCATGCGGCCTGTGCGGGGAGGAGCTGTTTATGAAACCGACTGAGGAAAAGACCCACAGCAATCCATCGGATCTTCCGGTGTATTTGTTCAAGCAGGGCAACAACTGTGAAGCATACCGCTATTTTGGCGCACACATCGAGCAGCGGGCCGGGGAGACGGGCGTGGTGTTCCGCGTCTGGGCACCGCACGCGACGGCCATCAGCGTGGTAGGCGATTTCAATAGTTGGAAACCGGGCAGCCACCCGATGCGCAAGGTGGACGGCGATTCCGTATGGGAGCTGTTCATCCCGGGCATGAAGGAATATGACGTATACAAATACTGCGTGACCACCCGTTCGGGCGACCTCGTCTACAAGGCCGACCCCTATGCGTTCCACGCCGAGACCCGCCCCTCGAACGGCAGCAAGGTCTATGACCTGAACGGCTTCGTCTGGCACGATGAGGCATGGCAGAGCGCCCAGAAGAAGATGGACGTTATCAACGGGCCGATGAACATCTACGAGATGCACGCCGGCAGCTGGAAGATGAAGGAGGGCGGCCTGCCCTACAACTACTCCGAGCTGGCCGACGAGCTGATCCCCTACATCACCGAGATGGGCTACACCCACGTCGAGCTGCTGCCCGTCATGGAGTACCCCTTCGACGGCAGCTGGGGCTATCAGGTGACGGGCTACTTTGCCCCCACCAGCCGCTACGGCACCCCGAAGGACCTGATGGCCTTCGTGGACAAGATGCACGAGGCGGGCATCGGCGTCATCATGGACTGGGTGCCGGCCCACTTCCCGAAAGACCAGTTCGGCCTGTACAACTTCGACGGCGAGGCCTGCTATGAGGACCCGAACCCCAAGCGCGGCGAGCACAAGGAGTGGGGCACGATGGTGTTCGACTTCGGCCGTAGCGAGGTGCAGAGCTTCCTCATCTCCAGCGCTCTCTACTGGCTGGAGCAGTACCACATCGACGGCCTGCGGGTGGATGCCGTGGCCTCCATGCTCTATCTGGACTACAACCGCAAGCAGGGTGAGTGGGAGCCGAACAAGAACGGCGGCAAGGAGAACCTTGAGGCCGTGGCCTTCCTGCAGAAGCTCAACAACACGGTTCTGGGCCGCCACCCCCACAAATACATGATTGCGGAGGAGTCCACCGCATGGCCGATGGTCACAAAGCCTGCTTCGGACGGCGGCCTCGGCTTCAACTTCAAGTGGAACATGGGTTGGATGAACGATATGCTCAGCTACATGAAGACCGACCCGCTCTTCCGCGCAGGCAACCACAACAAAGTCACCTTCAGCTTCTTCTATGCCTTCAGCGAGAACTTTGTGCTGCCCATCAGCCACGACGAGGTCGTCCACGGCAAGGGGAGCCTCATCAACAAGATGCCCGGAGATTATGAGGCCAAGTTCGCAAATCTGCGCACCTTCTTCGGCTACATGATGGCACACCCCGGCAAGAAGCTGCTGTTCATGGGTCAGGAGTTCGGCCAGTTCACCGAGTGGAACGAGGCCAAGCCGCTGGACTGGATGCTGCTGGGCTACGACAAGCACACCGAGCTGCAGACCTACGTCAAGACCCTGAATAAATTCTACAAGGACAATCCCGCCTTCTGGCAGATCGATTACAGCTGGGAGGGCTTCCAGTGGATCGTCCCCGACGACTCACGGCAGAGCGTCGTGGCCTTCCTGCGCAAGGACGCCAGCGGCAAGCAGATCCTCGTGGTCTGCAACTTCAACCCCGTCCTGCGCGAGGGCTATACGCTGGGCGCACCGAACTCCGGCACCTACAAGGAGATCCTGAACAGCGACGACGAGGCCTTCGGCGGCTCCGGCAGCGTCCACAACAAGGCTGTCCGCACCAAGAAGAAGCCGCTCCACGGCTTCGAGCAGAGCATCACCATCACGCTGCCCCCCATGAGCGTGCTCTACTTTGAGGTGCCTGCAAAGCGCACCCGCAAGACGGCGGAGGACAAGGCTGAGGCCAAGACCGAAAAGGCCGCATCCAAGAAGACCGCGAAGACCGCCAAGGCCGAAAAGGCAGAGGAGAAGACCCCTGCCAAGCGCACCCGCAAGCCCAAGGCAGCTCCGGCGGCGGAAGAGAAAGCTCCTGCCAAGCGGGGCCGCAAGCCCAAGACCGAGGCCGCCCCGGCAGAGGAAAAGGCCCCGGCAAAGCGGGGCCGGAAGCCCAAGGCTGAGAAGGCGGAGGAGGCAAAGCCTGCCCGCAAGCCCCGCGCCAAAAAGGCGGATAAGGCCGAAAAATAAGGCAGACGGACCGACCAACATTGTTGAACCATTTCCACCAAATATCAGGAAATGTTTAAAGGGGAGAATAAAGCTATGGCTAAAGAAATCGTGGCAATGATCCTTGCCGGCGGACGTGGCTCGCGCTTGTACGCGCTGACACAGAAAACGGCAAAACCGGCGGTGTCCTTCGGCGGCAAATACCGCATCGTGGACTTCCCGCTGTCCAACTGCGTAAACTCCAGCATCGATACCGTTGGTATTGCGACCCAGTATCAGCCCCAGAAGCTGAACGAGTACATCGGCAACGGCCAGCCTTGGGACCTCGACCGTCTGTATGGCGGCGTCCACACCCTGCCTCCTTATGAGCAGGCAAAGGGCACCGACTGGTACAAGGGCACCGCAAACGCCATCTACCAGAATATCAGCTTCATCGACAGCTATGACCCGGAGTATGTCATCATCCTGTCCGGCGACCAGATCTGCAAGCAGGATTACGCCGACTTCCTCCGCTTCCACAAGGAGAAGGGCGCAGAGTTCTCTGTGGCCGTCATGGAGGTCGATTGGAAGGAAGCATCCCGCTTCGGCCTGATGGTCGCAGACGAGGACGACAAGATCACTGAGTTCCAGGAGAAGCCCCCTGTCCCGAAGTCCAATCTGGCTTCCATGGGCATCTACATCTTCAACTGGGACGTCCTCAAGAAGTATCTGGAAGAGGACGAGGCAGACCCCAACTCCAAGAACGACTTCGGCATGAACATCATCCCCGCGCTGCTGCGGGACGGCCGCAAGATGTATGCATACCACTTCAACGGCTACTGGCGTGACGTGGGCACTATCGACAGCCTGTGGGAAGCCAACATGGAGGTCCTCGACCCCGAGAACTCCGGCATCGACATTTTCGACGAGAAGTGGAAGATCTACAGCCGCAACCCCGTGCTGCCCGCCCAGAAGATCGGCCCCCGCGCCGTGGTGCAGGACTCCCTCATCACCGAGGGCTGCCAGATCTATGGCCGCGTCGAGCACTCTGTCCTGAGCGCCGGCGTTGTGGTGGAAGAGGGCGCAACGGTGAAGGATGCCGTCCTGATGGATGGCGTCGTGGTCAAGGCAGGCGCAGTGGTCAAGCGCTGCATCCTCGCTGAGAACGTCGTGGTGGGCGCAGGTGCCAAGGTCGGCGGCGACGGCCCCATCGCACATGTCGGCACCGGTCTGACCATCGGCGCAGGCGCTACCGTCAAAGAGGGCGCCAAAGTATTTGATTCCGTCAAGGAGGGCGAGGAAGTATGCTGAGCCAGAACAACAATGCGTTGGGCATCATTTTCCCCAACAGCTATGATAATACCGTCCCTGAGCTTGTGACCGAGCGCGCAATGGCCTCGATCCCCTTCGCAGGCCGTTACCGCATGGTGGACTTTGTCCTGTCCAGCATGGCCAACTGCGGCATCTCCAACGTGTCTATCGTGGTGCGTAAGAACTACCACTCTCTGATGGATCATCTGGGCACCGGCCGCGAGTGGGATATGGCCCGCCGCCATGGCGGCCTGAACATCGTCCCGCCCTTTGCAGAGAAGGGTGTGCGCATCTACTCGGGCCGCGTCGAGGCTCTTGGCTCTATCCTGAGCTTCCTCGAGAACCAGAAGGAGCGCTATGTGGTCATGAGCGATGCCAACATCGCCATCAACTATGACTTTAATGCCCTGCTGGCTGCCCATCAGGCCAGCGGCGCAGACGTCACCGTGGCCTACCAGAAGACCGAGATCCCCGAGGGCCGCAAGAACGACAACTACACCCTGACCGTCGATGCCGACGGCCGCGTGACCGAGCTGCTGTTCAACGACTACCGCCCCGGCAAGCAGAACCTCGACCTGAACATCTACGTCATGGAGCGCCAGACCCTCATCAAGCTGGTCAAGGACGCTGCCGCCCGCGGCCTCATCTACTTTGAGCGCGACATTCTGGCCCACAACGTCAATATCCTGAACATCCACGCTCTGGAATACACCGGCTATGTGGCCCATGTCTGCGACATGAAGAGCTACTTCGACGAGAACCTGAAGCTCATCGACGAGAAGAACCTGAACGCCCTCTTCCCCAAGAAGAGCCCCGTCTACACCAAGATCCGCGACGACAACCCCACCCGCTATGTCACCGGCTCCAACGTCAGCAACTCCCTGCTGGCCGACGGCTGCGTCATCGAGGGCACCGTCGAGAACTGTGTGCTGTTCCGCGGTGTCAAGGTCAAGAAGGGTGCCGTCGTCAAGAACTGCGTCCTGATGCAGGACACCGTGGTGGAGGCTGGCGTTGAGCTTGACTGCGTCGTGACGGACAAGAACGTCCGCATCACCGCCGACAAGAAGCTGAGCGGCACCAAGAGCTTCCCTGTCTACGTTCAGAAGAGCCACATCGTCTGATCGACCTTGAATCTCCCATAGGGGCGGCTCCCTCCCCGGTAGCCCCTCTTAAAGAGGGGCGGGGGCACTGTGTGCCCCCGCCCGCTCTTTTTGCCGCAGCGGGAGGAGATACGACATCTGTTTTATCAGGAAGGAGCGAATCTTATGAAGATCCTGTATGCTGCTTCGGAAGCAACCCCCTTTGCGAAGTCCGGCGGTCTGGCCGACGTGGCTGGCTCTCTGCCCAAGGCTCTGGTCAAGGACGGCGTGGACGCCCGCGTCATCATGCCGCTGTACGGCGACCTGAAGTTCCGCGACAAGCTGGAATATGTGACCAACTACTCCGTCCCTGTGGGCTGGCGCAGCCAGTACTGCGGCCTGTTCAAGGCTGAGGTCAACGGCGTGACCTACTACTTCCTCGACAACGAGTATTACTTCAAGCGCCGCGGTCTCTATGGCTTCTACGACGACGGTGAGCGCTTCGCCTTCTTCTCCCGCGCCGTGCTGGAGACCCTGTTTTACATCGACTTCACCCCCGACATCATCAACTGCAACGACTGGCAGACCGCTCTGGTGCCGGTGTACCTGAACCTGTACTATCGCCATCTGGACAAGTTCAACCGCATCAAGACCATCTTTACCATCCATAACATCGCCTATCAGGGCAAGTACGGCACCGAGATCCTGGAAGACACCTGCGGCATCGGCCGCCGCGACCAGCATATCGTGGAGTACGATGGCTGCGCCAACTTCATGAAGGGCGCCATCGAGACGGCGGATAAGATCACCACCGTCAGCCCCACCTATGCACAGGAGATCCTCGACCCGTGGTTCAGCTACGGTCTGGACGCCCTGCTGCGGGAGAAGCAGTACAAGCTCTGCGGCATCCTGAACGGCATCGACATGGAGGCCAACGACCCTGCCACCGACCCCCACATCGCCTGCAACTACGACATCAACAGCTTCGAAACGGGCAAGGCAAAGTGCAAGGAGGCCCTGCAAGATAGGTTCGGCCTCCACAAGGACGGCAGCCCCGTCTTTGCGATGGTCAGCCGCATGGTCGGCATGAAGGGCTTCGACCTCGTCCAGAGCGTGGCTGACGGCCTCGTGGACCGCGGCATCGAGCTGGTCATTCTGGGCAGCGGCGAGAGCCAGTACGAGAACTTCTTCTCGGACCTGTGCGGCCGTCACCCGGGCCGTGTGGGCACCTACATCGGCTTCGAGCCGACCCTGTCTCAGGAGATCTACGCCGGTGCAGACGCCTTTATCATGCCGTCCAAGAGCGAGCCTTGCGGTCTGGCCCAGATGGTCGCCTGCCGTTACGGCACGCCTCCTATCATCCGCGAGACCGGCGGCCTGCGGGACTCCATCCACGACTGCACCCTCGGCGAGGGCAACGGCTTCACCTTTGCGGGCTACAGTGCCCACGAGCTGTACGACGCCTGCTGCCGTGCACAGGATCGCTACTACAGCAAGGAAGACTGGCATAACCTCGTCAAGTACGATATGGAGTGCGACTTCAGCTGGGATGTCTCGGCCAAGAGCTATGAAGGCCTCTACAACGAGACCGCAAACCTCTGGTAAGGGATAGACCAAAGACTCATTTCCGCCCCGGCGGGTACTGCAATGCGCAGCGCCCGCCGGGGCTTTTTTGCGGCTATCGGCGATTTGACGAATCGGCGCGGTGAAATTTGTCAAATCGACAAATTTTCTCTGGGAACTTGACAAAAGTGCAGGGGGGGGGGATCCGACGGTTAATAACACCGAGCCAATCCCTGGGTTAAAA
>NZ_DAWCVJ010000057.1:0-16469 GCF_052358865.1 Faecalibacterium sp. | reverse complement strand
TCTCGTGGGCTCGGAGATGTGTATAAGAGATTGATGTAATATAATGGCTGTATAATTTAGCTATCCAAAAGATAGTCGATGAGATATTCTTTCGGAATCATGAAAGATCGTCCGACTTTCAGGCAGCGAATTCTATGTTGATGGATTCTTCTGATGATGGCAGTCTGGCTTTTGAAACCGAGTAAAGTTGTTGCTTCTTCGACAGACAGCACATCAGGATAGTTCACAAATAATTTTTTATAATACTCTTTTGCTTGATTTTGATTCATTATCCTTGACTTTCCTTTCGTTTTGTGCCTAAGCAGAGGAGCGTTTTGCCCTGCATCCCTCCTGAACATCCCTCCAATTTCCTTTTGGGCGGTCCAAACCGAAAAAACAGAGTAGGGGGAAAACGCATCGAAAAATCGTGGATATTCCAAATTATTGTTCGTTGAGGCGTGAATTTTGCCTTTGCACAGTGGGAACCAGATATCACTAGATATCACTGGATGACACCAGATGGAAGATGAGGGCAAAAACTCAAAATCCCTTGTGCTAATAACACGTGTGGGTTCGACCCCCACCACCGGCATAGCAAGCAGCTCGAAATCGAAAGGTTTTGGGCTGCTTTTCTTTTTATCCCCCACATCCGGCTCATTTTCACACTATTGTCTCCTCCGGGAAGATCCTGACGATGGCATTGGCAGAAGATACCTTGCTGGAGAAATCCAGATGTGTATAAATGTTGCTTGTTGTGCTGATGTCACTGTGACCCAGCCACTCCTGAATTTCCTTCAGGCTCACACCATTGGCGTAGAGCAGGCTGGCGCAGCTATGGCGAAGGTCGTGGAAGCGGATACGCTAAAATCTGGGAAATGCTGACTCAGAAAGTCGGGCCGAATCCGCTTTCCCACTGGCACATTGCCTGCAAGCACCGGCTCCCTTGCGAAAACCGGTGCTTTTTTGCAGTTGCACTTTTCCCGGAAGATTATTATACTTATAAAAAAGGCCGGGTGCTGCAAGGACAGGAGGGAAAGCATATGGCACGGAACAAAACCGCGCAGGGTGGTATATCCCTGCGCCGCAAGGTCACGGCATGGCTTGCCGCGATTTTGCTGGTCACTATGCTTTCCACTGGTATTGCTACCATGGCAGGTCAGTGGACGGTACGCTCCTTTGATACGCTGCTGGCCGACAACGCCGTCTGCTACACGGTGCAGAACGCCCTCAAGGACGAAGCACAGGCCTTTGCACGCTATGTGCGTCAGCCTACTTCTGAAACGGAGCAGGCCTATGCCGCTGCCTGCGCTGCTGCCGAGCAGAGCCTTGCGGCCCTGCCCTTCGATTACGCCCGCATCGGTGAAGAACGCTATGCCCGTACATGGAACCTTTTGCAAGGGTATGCGGGCTATCGGCAGGAGCGGAATGCCTTTTTGCAGCTTTCCCCCTCGGCAGATACCTATATTGAACAGATGTACCATGTGATGGCGCTGCAAGACTACCTTGCCGAGTATGCGCTGCGGCTGACGCAGGCCACGCTGGAGCAGGAAAACACCCTTTACAGCAGCACAGCGACCCGCATCCGGCATCTGCCGTGGCTGTATCTGGGGCTGTTCCTGACGGCAGCCGCGCTGATGCTGCTGCTCATCCGGGGGCTGAGCCGCGCGGTGGTGCGTCCGCTGCTGCGGTTGGCACAGGCCTCCCGCAGCATTGCCGAGGGGGATTTTTCCAGCCCGGATCTTCCGGTAAAAAGCAACGACGAAGTGGGGCGGCTGACGGGAACCTTTAACCAGATGAAGCACGCCATGGCGCAGCAATTGACCACGCAGCAGGCCTTGCACCGGGAAGAGGTGCGGAACCTTGCACTGGAAAAAGATCTGGAGCACACCCGGCTGGAGGTGCTTAAAAGTCAGGTGAATCCGCATTTTCTGTTCAACACCCTGAACATGATCTCCTGCATGGCGCGGCTGGAGGATGCTTCCACCACCGACCAGATGATCGTGCATCTGGGCAATTTGTTCCGGCACAATCTGCGCACTAAGCGCCAGCAGATCACGCTGGAAGAGGAACTGGACGGGCTGGAGGATTACATTTATTTGCAGCAGATGCGGTTTGATGGACGCATTACCGTAGAAAAAAGCATCCGGGTGCAGCCTGCGGCGGTTTTGGTGCCGTCCTTTATGCTGCAGCCGGTGGTGGAAAACGCTTACTCGCACGGGCTCAAGTCCCGCGAGGAAGGCGGACGCATCCTGCTGCGGGCATGGATGCAGGGCAAGGTGCTGGTGCTCACGGTCGCGGACAACGGCAATGGGATGACCGCAGAGGAACTGGACGCCGTGCAAACCAAAATTGCCCAGAGCGAGCAGACCGGCCGCAGCATTGGCCTAGGCAATATTTCCCGCCGCATCGGGATGCTGTATCCGGGCGGAAAAATGCAGGTATACAGCCGCGCAGGTCACGGTACTGTGGTGCGGTTTGAGCTCCCGCAGACGCAGCAGCCGGAAGAAAAGGAGGAGACGCTCTCGTGAAGTGCAAATTGCTGGTGGCAGAGGATGAATTGATCGAGCGCAAGGTGCTGTGCCGGACCTTGCAGAAGTATCTGGGAGATCTGATAAGCCTGTATGAAGCCAAAAACGGCAGAGAGGCTCTGGAAATTTTTGCCCGCGAAGCGCCGCAGGTGGCTGTGCTGGACATTGAAATGCCGGGTCTCACCGGGCTGGAGGTGGCGCGCAAGATCCGAGAAACAGACAGAAATTGCGCCATCCTGTTCCTGACCGGCTTTGATAAGTTCGACTATGCACGGCAGGCGATCTCTGTACGGGCGATGGACTATCTGCTCAAGCCTTACAACGAGCAGGAACTGGTATTCGCGGTGGAGGATGCCATCCGGCAGGTATCGGTGCCGCTGCCTGCCCGCCCGGCACAGCCCCCTGCGCCTGAACAGCCTGTCCGCCGGGAAGAGGACGAGGATATGCGTACCGCCATCATCCGTGCCGAGATCAGCCGCTTCATCGACGCCCACTATCGGGAGGATATCTCCATGCAGGATGCCGCCGCTGCGCTGCGCTACTCGGACGCCTACTTCTGCAAGCTGTTCAAGCAGTGCTTTAAGGTGAACTTTTCGGCCTACCTGAACGAATACCGGGTGAACAAGGCGCGCCAGCTGATTTTGGACCCGCGCCTGAGCCTGAAGGATATCGGCGCTGCTGTGGGTTACAGCGACGCCAACTATTTTACAAGGGTGTTCAAGCGCCTGACCGGCCAGACCCCTTCGGAATACCGCGTAGCCGCAGCGAAAAAAGCGGCACAAGGATAAATCGGATCCAAAAGAAGCTCTCGTTCTTTCCTGCCTGTGAACAGGAGAGGGACGGGTGCTTTTTTGTTTTTTGCCAGTTTTTTTCATCCAAAAAATACAAAAATTGTACTTGGATACAACAAAGACAAAATCGTACTGCGTTTCACAAAATAATCCGGTTTCGCAAAAATGAACGAGTTGTTAAAATATAATCATAGAAAGAACGCGAAAAGAGAGGATGCCATTCATGAAGAGAAGAACGTTTCTGTCGCTGATGGGCGCAGCGGCACTGACCAGCAGCATGATGCTTACCGGCTGCGGTGCCGGCTCCGGTGACGACCGCAAGATCGTGCGCATCGGCCATGTGCAGTCCCAGACCCACCCGGATCATCTGGGACTGGAAGCCTTTGCCAACTACATCAACGAGAAGTTGGGCGACAAGTACCGTGTGGAGGTGTACCCCAGCGAGTTGCTTGGCTCCCAGACCGAAATGGTGCAGCTGACCCAGACCGGTGCCATCGACTTTGTGGTGGCGTCCACTGCCATCATGGAGACCTTCAGCGCCAAATACCAAATCTTCAACCTGCCTTACCTGTTCTCCAGCGTAGAAGCCTACCACGAGGCAATGGACGACCCCGAGGTGACGGACCCCATTTTCAAGACCACTTCCAAGGCCGGTCTGGAAACAGTGGCATGGCTGGATGCCGGCACCCGCAACTTCTACACCATCAAGACCCCCATCAACCAGCCCTCCGACCTGAAGGGTCTGAAGATCCGCGTACAGCAGTCGCCCACCAATGTGGAAATGATGCGTCTGCTGGGCGGCACCGCTACGCCCATGGGCTTCGGCGATGTGTACACCGCACTGCAGGCCGGTATTCTGGATGGTGCCGAGAACAACGAGCTGGCTCTGACCGATAACGGTCACGGCGATATCTGCAAGTATTACTCCTACGATATGCACCAGATGGTGCCGGATCTGCTGGTGGCAAACTACGCCTTCCTGAACGAGCTCAGCGACGAGGAGCGCGCGATCTTTGAAGAGGGCTTCCAGATCGTGAAGAGCACCGAGCAGGACGCCTGGGAGGATGCTGTGGCTGAGGCGAAAGATAAGGCCGAGAATGAGCAGCACGTCAACTTTATTTACCCGGACACTGCACCGTTTCAGGAGGCTATGGCCCCCCTGCACGATTCCGTGCTGGCAGCAAACCCGGAGTTGCAGCCCATTTATGACCTGATCCAGCAGCACAACGCTGCCCATACTGCGGACTGAGGAGGAGCATCATGGAAAAACTGAGAAATACTCTGAACAAGATGCTCAACCTGCTGGCAGGTCTGAGCATGACGGTCATGGTGGTGCTGACCACCTATCAGGTCATCGTACGTTATATCTTCAACTCTCCCTCCACATGGTCGGAGGAACTGGTGGGTTATCTGTTCGGCTGGAGCACCATGCTGGGTGCCACCATCGTCTCCGGCGAGCGCGGCCACATGAACATTCCCGTGCTGGTGGACCGGTTCAACCCCACCATGCGCAAGGCGTTCCACATCTTTGCTGAGGTCATCGCCTTCATCTTCTCTGCGACCATTCTGGTGTTCGGCGGTTTTCAGGTGTCCCAGCTGGCTATGGGACAGCAGACCTCCTCGCTGGGCGTTGCCGTGGGCGTGTTCTACTGGGTCATGCCCATCTGCGGCGTGATCATTCTGGTGTATTCCGCGCTGAACATTATCGGCATTGCAAACGGCTCCATCTGTCTGGATACCCCGGAGGATGCAGACTTTGCAAAAGTGGAAGCCGAAATGGCTGCCGATGCCGACAAGGAAAACAAGGAGGACTAAGCTGTGGCAATTCAAGCGTTACTCGTAATTCTGGCAGTGCTGCTGGTGCTGCTGTTCCTCGGCGTGCCCATCTCGTACGCCATTGCAGTCTCTTCTCTGGCTGCCATCCTTTCTTCCATCGACCTGAACGTGGCCGTGCTGACCGCTGCCCAGCGCACCTTTGTGGGCATGAGCAAGTTCAGCCTGACCGCCATCCCGTTCTTTATTCTGGCCGGCAACATCATGAATCAGGGCGGCATCGCCAAGCGTCTGGTGGATTTCGTCATGGCCATTCTGGGCAAGATGCCCGGCGCACTGCTGGTGACCAACATCGGCACCAACGCCCTGTTCGGTGCCATCTCCGGCTCTGCATCTGCTGCGGCTGCTGCTGTTGGCTCCATGATCCGCGACGGTGCCGACGAGCAGGGCTACGACCCCGCCGTGACCGCTGCCACCAACGCCGCTTCCTCCTGCTCCGGCCTGCTGATCCCGCCGTCCAACGCCTTGATCACCTACTCGCTGGCGTCCGGCGGCACCTCTGTGGCTGCGCTGTTCATGGCTGGTTACATCCCCGGCATCATCTGGGCGCTGTGCTGCTGCGTGGTGGGCGTGCTGCTGGCGATCAAGCTGGGCTATAAAGGCACCCCCGGCAAGTTTGACTGGAAAAATCTCGGCATCTGCACCCTGCGCGCCCTGCCTTCCCTGTCCCTGATCATCGTGGTCATCGGCGGTATCATCGGCGGTGTGTTCTCTGCCACCGAAGGCTCTGCCATTGCCGTTGTCTATGCGCTGATCCTTGCTTTCTGCTACCGCTCCATCAACCTGAAGAGCCTGTGGAAGATCATCGTGGACTCTGCCAAGATGTCCGGCATGGTGGTGTTCCTTGTAGGCGTTTCCAACATTCTGGGCTGGGTCATGGCCTTTTTGCAGATCCCGGATGCGGTTGCAGCAGCCCTGCTGAGCCTGACCGGCAATAAGTACATCATCCTGCTCATCATGAACGTGATCCTGCTGGTGTCCGGCACCTTTATGGATGTGACCCCGGCCATCCTCATCTTCACCCCGCTGTTCCTTCCCATCTGCCAGAGCTTTGGCATGAGCACCATCCAATTCGGTCTGATCCTCGTGTATAACCTGTGCATCGGCAACATCACCCCGCCTGTGGGCAACGCCCTGTTCGTGGGCATCAAGGTGGGCCGCACCTCGCTTTCCAAGGTCATGCCGTACATGCTTATGTACTATGTGGCCATCATCGGCGGCCTGCTGCTGGTCACCTTTATCCCGGCAGTGTCTACCGCACTGCCGCAGGCAATGGGCCTGATGTAACTGAGACATTCCCTTCTTATTCTTATTATTCTTCTCCTTCTTATAAAAGGCGGTGCCTGCTTTGCGGCGGGCACCGCCTTTTCCTGTCTCTTGCGCAAAGGCAGTCTTATGCGCTATACTATCTGCAAAGGGAGGGAGACACCATGCGCAGACGGACTTTTTTAGCCGGGCTGGGCTTTGCAGCCTTGCAGCTGGCAGGCTGTGCCGCAAAGCTGCAGACCACACCGGACTATGTGCTGACCTATGCCGACAACCAGCCCGCCGGGTATCCCACTACGCAGGGCGCGCAGTATTTTGCAGACCTTGTGCAGCAGCAGACCGGGGGCAAGGTGGTCATTCAGGTCAAAGCGAACGGCGAGTACGGCTCAGAGCAGCAGGTGTGGGAGCAGCTTGCCATTGGCGGCGTAGATTTTGCGCGTGTGTCGCTCTCGGTGGCCACGAACGATCTGCCCCGGCTCAACGTGCTGCTGCTGCCGTATCTCTACCGGGATGCCGACCACATGTGGCGTGTGCTGGATGGCAGCATCGGGGCAGAGTTTTTGCAGGACTTTACCGCACAGGGACGGGTAGGCCTGAGCTGGTACGACGCGGGTGCCCGCTCGTTTTATGCCCGTCAGCCGGTGCGCAGCCTGAACGATTTACAGGGCAAGACCATCCGCGTGCAGGATTCGCAGATCGTGATCGACATGATCCGCCTGCTGGGTGCAGTGCCGGAGACCACGGCGTACAGCGATGTGTACTCAGCGCTTGAGACCGGGCAGATCGACGCCGCCGAAAACAACTGGCCGGCCTACTATTCCATGGAGCACTACAAGGTGGCACGGTACTACATGGCCGATGAGCACAGCCGCGTACCGGAGGTGCAGCTGGCTTCCGGCCGCACATGGGATGCACTGCCGGAGGAATACCGGCAGATCCTGCAGGCATGCGCCCGGGCATCGGCGCAGTACGAGCGCCAACTCTGGGCACAGGAGGAAACCGCTGCCCGAAAAGCGGCATTGGCTGGCGGGTGCCGGGAACTGCCGCTGCCCGAAGAAGAAATGCAGAACTTCCGGCAACTGGTGCAGCCGCTATACCGGAAATACTGTGCCGACTATCTGCCGCTGGTGGAAGAGATACAGGCAGAGTGACAACAAATAAAAAGCTCGCAGCTTTGAGGTTATGCTGCGGAGCACTTTTCCTCCACGCCCACTCCGTGGAACAGCAAACAAGCCAGACCTGCCGGTCTGGCTTGTTTGCAATATCAAAATAAATGTTTCTGCTGAATATACCCAAGGTGCAGCGGAGGACCTTCTGAATCAAAAACTCTCCCTTAGCTCACATATCTATCGGTCGCGCTGATGATGTTGGCATTGCCTTCCAGACTTTCATACACGTTCACGACGACATAGTGCATCTCAGCACCCGGATAAACCGTGGTTGCTTCGCATAGGATGCGGTAGTTCGTGCCTGCCACGGTCTGGGTGCTCAGCAAGGTCACTGGCACATAATCCACACCTACAAGGCCCTCGGTGGCCTTGTTGAACGCCGCCGTGGCTTCCTCCGTCATGGCGGGGGACTCGGCTTCCTGCCAAGCGCCCACAGCGCCTTCTTCATAGTCCAGATTTGTCAGGCACAGTGGATCGCCGATGTCAAGAATTTCTGCTTTGCTCAGCCAGCTGTGCTGCAGCGTGACCACCACATACTCTTCCTGTGCGCCCGGTACGACGACAGTCGCCTTGCACAGAATGCGGTACTGGGTACCGAAGCCGGTGGTGCGGCTTGCCAGCAGGGCTACAGGTGTATAGGAAACGCCCTCCAGACCATCAAAGGCCTTATCGAACACTTTGCGGACTTTCTCGGTCAGTGCTGGGTCGGAAGCACGCTTCCAACTGCTGGAAATACAGTTTTCCTCAGCCACAGCAGAAACTGGTTCCACCGTCTCTGCCGAAAGTGCGTATGCCTGTACCGCACCGCCTGCCAGCAGGGAAAGGGCTATCACAGCCGTCATGCAAACAGAAAGCGTCTTTTTCATAATAATTATCCCCTCTTCTTATTGTGTGTCGCTGCCGGGGTGTGCACCCGGTTTTCGTCGCTACATTCTGGATACGAATGAGCCGCCCTCGGAATTGCACGGGTTTGAAATATTTTCCAAAAAAGAAAAAAGCCTGTGTGCACAGTCCTGAATGGCAGGCTCTGCATCCCTCCTAAATATCCCTCCAATTTTCTTTTTTGCCTTCCAAATCGAAAAATCGGAGCTGAGGGGAAACGTAACGAAAATTCGTAGATTTATCAAAAATTCATTCGATGTGCTGCTGCTTTTTTGCTTTAAAGTCGGGCACCGGATGACACCAAATGGAAAACCCTCCCGAAAACTCAAGATCCCTTGTGCTAATAACACGTGTGGGTTCGACCCCCACCACCGGCATGGAGAAACGGGTCAGGAAGCATCGCTTTCTGGCCCGTTTGTTTTTACTGGAAGCAAAGCTCCTCCGCCGTGCTTTTGGCCATGTGAAATGGGGTTCTTATCAAGAGAGCTTTCCGGCAGGAAAAGCCATTTTATCGCAAGGCAAGAGTTATAGCAGTTTGCGTTTTTAATGCACAAACAACATCCGCAAACTGCATATCGCAAAGATGCCGTTTTGATAGGCACTATTTTTGAAAATTGCGATAGTGCAGCAGGAAAACAGCATATTTGTGATATGCGATTCAACGCTGGTGCATAAAAAGTTGAATTGCGATAATGACTGTTTAAGACTTGGTCGATTTTTGTTCACAAACTTCTGGTATCCTGTAGGCAGAACGAAACGAGAAAGAGGAAACTTCATGAACGCCGAACTCACTTTCCTGAACGCTCTGCAAGCCCTGCGCACACCTGCGCTGGACGGAGTCATGCGCTTTTTCACCCATCTGGGCGACTCCGGTTTTGTCTGGCTGGCGCTGACCGCTCTGCTGTTGGCCTTCCGCCGGACGCGGCGGGCGGGCTGGGTGCTGGCGGCGGCATTGCTCTTCGACGCCGTCCTCTGCAATATCCTTCTCAAGCCGATGGCAGGCCGTATCCGCCCCTGCGACGTCCTCACGGAGGTGGAGCTTCTTATCCCCCGCCCGGAGGATTTCTCCTTCCCCTCGGGGCACACGGCGGCATCCTTCGCGTCGGTGACGGCCCTCTGGCTGGCGGGGAAAAAGCGGTGGGCAATGGCAGCGCTGCCGCTGGCAGTGCTGATCGCGTTCTCCCGGATGTACCTCTGCGTCCACTTTCCGACGGATATTCTGGGCGGCGCGGTGCTGGGCACTGCCTGCGGCTGGCTGGGCGCGTGGGCCATCAAAAAGCTGGAAGAAAATAAAATGGTGCGCCCCCGCTGAGCGCACCGTAGATGGAAGAGGAGCAGTTCAGCTCCTGAGCCTGACAAAGATTATGCCCGAAAAGGCAAGTTTGACATTCTGCTGGTGTTCATGTTCGACCGAACCGGACGCATCGCAGATGAAACGCCGTTTGTTGTAGAATGGTTTGTGCGAAACGGCATCCGGGTGTGGAGTACCCAAGAGGGTGAGCAGCGATTCGACAACCACACTGACAAATCAGCTCAATATTACGTTCAACTTCGACCTTACGCTATACATTGAGGGGGATGATGCAGCTGTCTGCTGAACAGACGGGCGGCAAATATTCCTTTTTGAAAATGATGTAAAGTCAAAAATTGGGGGTTGTATAGGAACTGCCTGCAAAAGCCTGAAAATGGTGCAGGCGAAGCAATGCAGCCCCCAAAAAACCAGTTTCAGTAAAAAGAAAAGCACTGTACTTCCTGCGAAGTACAGTGCTTTTTTGGTGGAGAATAGCGGGATCGAACCGCTGACCTCTTGCATGCCATGCAAGCGCTCTCCCAGCTGAGCTAATCCCCCAGAGCTGGTGTGTCGTCCCTGACGACGTTGATTATTATACCAGCCCGAGACCCGGTTGTCAACAGTTTTTTTCATTTTTTCTGCGTGGAAATGCTGCGCTTATAGTAGAACAGATACTGCTGCACGATGCCGGCCTGCTGGCCGTAGGCGGGGAAGGGGTCGCGCCCACCAAATTCTTCGTCGATGAGACGCTGGATCCACACGTCGATGGGGGCCATCGCGGTGCGGCCATAGCCGAAGAGGCAGACACAGTTGGCGACTTTTTTGCCGACGCCGTCCAGCGTGAGCAGGCGGGAAAAGAGGGCGTTGTCGGGGAGAACGGCCAGCGCATCGAGGTCGAGGGTGTGGGCGGCGGCCTGCGCGGCGGCGTGCTGGATGTAGCGGGTGCGGTAGCCCAGCCCGCAGCCCGTCAGCTGCGCTTCTGTGAGGCCGCAGAGCTGCTCCGGGGTGGGGAAGAGGAAAATCTCATCGCCCTCCGCACAGAGCGGCTCGCCGCAGCACCGGGCCAGCTGCTCTACGGCGGTGCGGATGGCCGGAATGCTCTTGCGCTGGGAGATGATGAAGGTGACGAGCATCTCCCACGGGTCCTGACGCAGCACCCGGATGCCCTGCCCGAAGGCCAGCGCTGCGTCGAGATAGGCGCTCTGGCCCGCCAGACTCTGCCGCAGGGCGGCGTAGCTGCGGCCCAGATCGAAATATCCGGCCCAGACATCCCAGTCCGCGCCGTACCATGCGGCGTCGTACTGCCCACAGCCCAGCGGGGTCAGATAGAGCAGCGCTTTGCCGGAAACAAAGCGGCAGCGCCCGTCGGCCAGCTTTCGTGGGCGGAAGCACTGGCCGCTTTCGAGGATCTTGTCGAGGTCGAAGTCATCTTGGATGGTGACGCGCTGATGGGTGAGTGGAACGGTGCGCATGAGAGGACTCCTTTCGGAAGAAGGTCGTGTTCGTCTGGGCTTATTGTAGCACAGAAGCAGGCCGTTTTCCACAAGGAGGACGTGCCGAAGGGCATATTCCGGAAAAGAAGAGATGCTGGACGCAATAATATTCCATTTAGGAATGGACTTTCCGGAAAATCAAGGCGAATATCCCCCTTTTCATTTGGGAAAATCTGTTGTATTATGAATAACAGATATGGAATAGGACGAAAATGCGCCGGGACAGAGCGCGAACAGGAATGATAAGAAAAGTTAAGGCATGAGGGGAGAGCCACATGGACGAAAAAGATTACGAGCTGCTGCACGCACTGGACGAGACCCGCAACATCACCCATGCAGCGGATAAGCTGTATATGACCCAGTCGGCGCTGTCCAAGCGTATCAAGGCACTGGAGCAGGAGCTTGGGGTGGAGATCGTGCTGCGCTCGCGGCAGGGCATCCGCTTCACACCGGCGGGGGAGCAGGTGCTGCTCCACAGCGCCGCCGCTGCCCGGGAAATGGAGAAGATGCGCCGCCAGCTGGCCTCGATCCAGGGCGAGGCCTGCGGCACCCTGCGGGCGGGCATCTCGGTGAACTTCTCCTATTACCGCCTGCCCGAGGTGCTGACAGAGTACCACAGGGCCTACCCGAAAGTCCGTCTCGACATCGCCACCGGCCACAGCCGGAACATCTACCAGCAGATGCTGGACTCATCGCTGGACGTTGCGGTGCTGCGCGGCGAGTACCCGTGGGACGGCACCCAGTTCCTGCTCTCGCAGGAAAATATCTGCCTCATTTGCAGTGAGGAGAACAAGGAACGCCCCATCTCCGACTACCTCTATATCGACCACAGCAGTGACGCTACCATCGGCGCCCAGATGGCCCGCTGGCGCTACGAGAACGGTGTGACCAACGACGCAGGCAACTTTGTGGTGGACAACATCATGGTCTGCCGCGAGATGGTGGAGCGGGGTCTCGGCTGGGCGCTGATGCCGGAAGTGGCGCTGGATGGCTTCAAGGGAAGCGTCAAGCCCTGCACCTTCGAGAATGGCGAGCCGTTCGTCCGACGCACCTATATTTTCTGCCAGAGGGACGCTGCAGCCCTGCCGCAGGTGCAGCTTTTTATGGATATGCTCAAGAAGCATCGTTGAGAGGAGAAGAAAATGGAGACAACTGTTTCGCTGGTCCAGATGCTGGATGCGCGGGAGCGCCGGGTGCAGCACCAGCAGGCATTGCTGGCCCAGTACCACAAGCCCCTCATCTGCTTTACCATGAACATCTGCGGCCCGGTGAAGGATTCACCCCTCATCCGGCGGGGCTTTGCGCGGGGGCGTCAGCTGCTGCGTCAGCAGTTCCTGCGGGCGAAGCTGGTGTCACTGCGGGAGGACGCCATCCGGGAGGACACGGGCTGCGAGGCGTTCTATGTGCTGGACGCCGACCCGCTGACCATCAAAAAGTTCACCACCGACATCGAGGACGCCACACCGCTGGGGCGGCTCTTTGATATGGACGTCATCCGCCCGGACGGGCGGAAGGTGGACCGGGAGGAGCTGCATCTTGAGGGGCGCCGCTGCCTGATCTGCGGCGGGCCAGCCAAGGTGTGCAGCAGCCGCCGCGTCCACACCGTGGCAGAATTGCAGGAGAAAACCACCGAGATCCTGACCGACGCCCGGGATGCGCAGGACATCGCCGACGCGGCCCGTCTGTCTGTCCGCGCTCTGCTATATGAGGTGACGACCACCCCGAAGCCCGGCCTTGTAGACCGGCGGAACAGCGGCAGCCACAAGGATATGGACGTCTTTACCTTCATGGACAGCGCCGCCGCCCTCTACCCCTATTTTGAAGCCTGTGCCCGGATGGGCCGCGGCACGGCAGAGCGGCCCGCCTCCGAGACCTTCGAGGCCCTGCGGCCTCTGGGCTGTGAAGCAGAGGGGGAGATGCTGGAGGCCACCGGCGGCGTCAACACCCACAAGGGCGCTGTCTTTTCAGTGGGCATCGTCTGTGCGGCTCTGGGCCGTCTCGACCGTGCGCTCTGGGCCGATGCAGCCCGGGTGCTGGCCGAGGTGTCCGCCATGACGGCGGGCCTTACCGAAAAGGACTTTGCGGACGTCACGACGGAAAATGCCGCCACCACAGGCCAGAAACTCTATGCCGAATACGGCATCACCGGCGTGCGGGGGCAGGTGGAGGCCGGGCTTCCTGCCGTGCTGAACATCGGCCTGCCGACGCTGGAAGCCGGACTCGCCAAGGGCTATGACTTCGACCGGGCAGGCGGCGGGGCGCTGCTGGCGATTCTGGCCGGCAGCACCGACACCAACATCATCGCCCGTTCGAGCCGGGCGCGTCAACTGGCCCTCGCCGAGGAGCTGAAGGCCCTTCTGGCCGAGACGCCCTACCCGGACAGGGACGCGCTGGCGGCGCTGGATGACCGCTTCATCGCGGAGAATCTTTCGCCCGGCGGCAGTGCCGACCTGCTGGCGCTGACCTATCTGCTCCATTTTATCACGACGGAGGGGAATAACGATGAGTGAATATACCATTTCGCAGGTCTGCCCGACCGATCGGACCGTTCTGGCCCAGATCGATGCATTGCTGCAGCAGGAGGGCATCCGCCGCGACGGCAATCTGGACTACATCTGCGCCATGTTCGACGAGGGGTACAATGTCATCGGCACCGGCAGCTGCTTCGGCAACACCCTGCGGTGCTTTGCGGTCAGCAGCGCCCATCAGGGCGAGGGCCTGCTGAACCAGATCATCACCCACCTCATCGAGGTGCAGTGTGCGCGGGGAAATCTGCACCTGTTTTTATACACCAAGGTGAAAAGCGCAAGATTCTTCGGCGACCTCGGCTTCTATGAGATCGCCCGGGTGGAGGATACCCTCGTCTTTATGGAGAACCGCAGGGACGGCTTCGGGGCCTATCTGCGCGCACTCGAAAAGACAAAGACCGGGGGAAAGAGCGCGGCCCTCGTCATGAATGCCAACCCCTTCACCCTCGGCCACCAGTACCTCGTGGAAAAAGCTGCGGCTGCCTGCGATACCCTCCACCTCTTCGTGGTCAGCGAGGATGCCAGCCTCGTGCCCTTTGCGGTGCGCAAAAGGCTGGTGGAGGCGGGGGTGGCCCATCTGCCCAACGTCGTACTCCACGACAGCGGCCCTTATATCATCTCCAACGCCACCTTCCCCAGCTATTTCCTGAAGGACGAAGCCGCTGTTATCGACGGCCACGCCCGGCTGGATCTGGCGGTGTTCACGAAAATTGCGGCGGCCCTGAATATCACCGCCCGCTATGTGGGCGAAGAGCCGACCAGTCAGGTGACGGGCCTTTACAATAAGATCATGTGTGAGCAGCTGCCCAAGGCGGGCATCGAATGCATCGTCGTGCCCCGCAAGGAGGCAGACGGCAAAGCCATCAGCGCCTCCACGGTCCGCCAGTGCCTGCAGTCCGGCGATTGGGAAACGCTGAAGACCCTGCTGCCCCAGACCAGCCTCGACTACTTCCGCAGCCCGGAAGCCGGGCCGGTGCTGGCCCGCATCCGCAGCGCGGGCAATGTCGTCCATTACTGAGAAGAGATTCTCTCCTCTTTATAGACCCATCAAAAAAAAGCAGACGCGGAAGTGCGTCTGCTTTTTTGATGGGTCAGTTTGTGGTCTGGGTGGCCGACTGGATCATCTTCCAGATGGCTTCAAGGCTCTGGCGGATCTGGGCCAGTGTGGCGATGTCGCCGTCGTTCATCCGGGAGGCCGGGGGAGAGAGAACAGTCTTAGCGGCGGTAACAGTGCCGGTGAGCTGGATGTGGACGTTGTGCTCCGGGATGGTCAGCAGGATGTGGACAGGGGTGGTGTCTGAGAAGAGGCTGTCCATCGGGAAGCCCAGCACGAGGGTCGTGCCATCGGCTGCGGCGGGGAACTGATAATAACGGTAGCCGTCCCGTGCGCCGGAGGGGGAAGTCTTTTTCAGCCCCTTGAGGGAGAGGGTGAAGCCGGAAAGCTCCTGCAGCTCGACGGTGTTGGTCTCGACGCCCAGCACAGCGGCGGCCTGCGTCTGGGAGATGTAGTCGCCCAGACTCCAATCCGGCAGCAGAACGCCTGCGATGGAGAGCTTATCTGTGACCGACTGGCGCAGGACGGTGTAGAGCTGGCCGACGTCGAAGAGGGTCTCTTCTGCGTCGATGTACACCCGGGTGAAGGGAGACGCCTTGACCGAGCCGTCCGCGTTGAGCTGGTAGAAGGACAGCTGCAGCCTGCCGGGGGCATACTGGCCGCTGACGCTGCCGCTGGAGGCGTTCACCCGGTTCAGGATGCTCAGCAGCGGGGGCGTCTGGGGGCTGTTGGGGGTGATTTCGTAGCGGAGCGTGAAAGATGCGCCGCTTTGCAGGGTGGTGACTTTGCTGTGGAGCTTTGCGAAGACCACGCCCACGGCGACAGCCGCGGCGAGCAGCACGGCCAGTAAGACGATAAGCAGAGGATTGACAGGTTTTTTGGGAGATGCCATCTGCAAGACCTCCTATCATGGTTTCTGTGATTATAGCATACGGGCCGGGCGGCGAAATGTCAAGCCGGAACTTGACGCCGCAGGGCAGCGGGCGTATACTGGCTGATACGTCTATTTATTTATATAAGGAAAAAGGAGGCAGATATGAAGATTGCAATTCTGGGGACCAGCGGCAGCGGGAAATCCACGCTGGCAAAGCGTCTGGGCGAAACATACGGCCTGCCGGTGCTCCACATGGACACCGTACATTTTTTGCCCGGCTGGGTGGAGCAGCCCTTTGAGGAAGAAGAGACTATCATCCGCCGCTTCCTCGACGAGAATGCAGGGGGCTGGGTCATCGACGGCAACTACACCAAGACCTGTTACGCCCGGCGGCTGGAAGAAGCAGATAAAATCATTGTGCTCTGGTTTTCGCCGCTGGTCTGCCTCTGGCGGGCGGTACGGCGCTGGCAGCAGAACAAAGGCCGTGTGAGGGAGTCGTCTGCGCCCGGGTGCGAAGAAAAAATCGACGCGGAGTTTGTCCGCTGGATCCTCCACGATGGACGTACCGCCAAAAAGCGGGCGGAGATGGAGAGGATCGGGGAAGAGTATCCTGAAAAGTATGTGATGATACGAAACCAGCGGGAGCTGGATGGGTTCTTGAGGGGGATTTGAATGGTGCTTCGCGCGCTGGTGGCGCGGGGTTAGAGCGCGGTTACGCGGGGTTAAGTTCTCTTTTGCGTGCCAAAAGAGAACCAGAAAAGCACCAGCGATTTCGACGCGC
>NZ_DAWCVJ010000056.1:0-16781 GCF_052358865.1 Faecalibacterium sp. | reverse complement strand
ACCGCATCGCAGGGGCGGCTGTCTATACGGATAGCCGGATCGTGGAAAAGTACAGGGATCAACTTGCGCAAATTTTTACGCAGATTGGCCTCTCTTTTTTACACAGCCAATGCCAATTAGCGCTTGAAATCGAAACGCTGCGCAAGTATACTATACTAGTTATACTGTACAAGCTTGATCAAAAATCAGTATGCCAGTTGACCATAAAAGACATACCAGAATTGAAGTGCGCAGCAGAATCAAAACCCTACGAGGATGAAAATGAAATTCGATAGAAGACTTACAGATGAAATCTACACTTCCGATACGGTAAGGCTGGGAAAAAATGCATTTCAGACCATGCAGGAGACGATCTATCATAATGGCGGTGTCGGAACCATTACCGGGTACTATGATGCCGAATTGTCGATCCTGTCGGTCAGTGATCTGTTGCTGCATAATCTGAACCACAGCTATGCATCCCTGATGGAGCAGACAAAGGGTTCGCTGAAGAATCTTTTCTATAAGAGAGATGCCGCATTCCTTGACAATGCACGCTTTCGTCAGATTCAGGGCGGAGGAGAAAGCCAGTTCCTCACGGCAGATGGGGCTCCCGTCTATGTGCGTCTCTACAAAAAAGATGCAGTCGATACGGATGGAACACCGATCTGGATCATGTCAGTACAGATGAACTGGGCGTATGAGAACCTTGCGCTGGTTAATGAATCCATCCATTCTGCACTATGGTATTTTGAGTGCAATGAAAACGGTGAGATCGTTCATGTGAACTGGAGCCATGCGTTCCGGCAGATCCTTGGATATCATGACATTCTGGATTTTCCGAACAAACTGGATTCGTGGTCGAACCTTCTGCACCCGGAGGACTATGACCGGGTAATGCAGCTGCTTTTGGAAACGATCGCGGACAAAAGCAACGCCACGAAGTTCAGCGTAGAGTACCGACTGAAAATGCAGGATGGCCAATACCAGTGGTTCCGGGCATCGGCGGAGGTGATACGCCGTCTGGATGGCTCGGCCAATCGAATTGCCGGAATCATCAGCAACATTGACGCGGAAAAAAGAAGTCGGATGCAGGCGCAGCGGGCAGCGGCATTTCACCGTGCATTTACCAGCGCAAACCTCTGCGAATATTATGTAAATCTGGAAAAGAACACCTTTGATACGTTCAAAGTGGAGCCTTCTTTGATGACGGCCTTTGAGCAGAACCACACATGGGATGGACTGGTCAGATTCTTTGTGGACAACTATGTGGTTGAAGAGGACAAAAAGTCTGTAACGGATTTCTACAATCGCGCCTACATCACGGAAAAACTAAAGGGGCTTGAGACGGAGCTGCGTCAGGAGTGCCGCATCGTTCTGGATGGGGAGGAACGATGGGTCAGCAACGTGGTCATGCGCGGCGAGATCGAAGATTCCGAATATGCGATGATTTTTCTGCGGGACATCACAGAGTCCAAAGCAGAGACGGCACGGCGGATGCAGATGGCCTCAGATAACGCATCGATGGATCTTTTGATCCAGAGTATGGTGCGTCTGCTGGACCGCTTTGTCGTCTGCGATCTGGAGAATGACCGGTATCGGTTCTATAATCTGCAAGGTGAAATGATATACGCGCCGACGGGAACCTACCATGGTTTTGTGGAGCAGGTGGCTGTAAGGTATAAGACATTGGAGCCATTGGCGGCGATAGACGCATTGTTCTCACCGGAAAATATCCGAAAGAATCTGCAGGGCGAGAACGACATCTACAAATTTGAATACTGCTCCATAGACGAAAACACCTATAAGATCGGTTCCTTCATTCCGCTGGAGTGGGATGGCACAAAGCTGGTCAAAGCACTGTTGGCATCTATGGATGTGTCACAGGAGAAAAAGGCCGAGATCGAATCCCATAAGGCACTGAAGGATGCGTACCGGGCAGCGGAAAACGCAAGCCGCGCCAAGACAGAATTCCTCTCCAATATGTCCCATGATATCCGTACACCGATGAATGCAATCGTTGGCTTGACCGCCATTGCGGGTGCGAATATCGAGAGTCAGGACAGGGTGGTCGAGTGCCTTGGCAAGATCACAAAATCGAGCCGTCATCTGTTGGGACTGATCAATGAAGTGCTGGATATGGCCAGAATCGAGAGCGGGCGAATAAGCCTTGCCGAGGAGGATTTCAGCCTGCCGGAACTGGTCGATAACCTGCTCACCATCACAAAACCGGCAATCGACGAGCACAAACATCAGCTCGAAGCCCATGTTGAGCACATCGAGCACGAAGCTGTCTGCGGCGACAGCCTGCGCATCCAGCAGGTCTTTGTGAACCTGATGAGCAACGCCGTCAAGTACACCCCGGATGGAGGAAACATCACCCTTACGATCAAGGAAAAACCGAACGGCTTCTCGGAGCTTGGCTGCTACGAGTTTTCCATCGAGGACAACGGCATCGGTATGACGCCGGAATTCCAGAAGATCATGGTTGAGCCGTTCAGCCGGGCAGACGATCACCGGACGACCAAGGTGCAGGGCACCGGTCTTGGCATGGCCATTGCAAGAAACATCGTCAACCTGATGAATGGTGACATTCAGGTCGAAAGCGCTCCCAACAAGGGAACGAAGATCACGGTCACGGTCTATCTGAAGCTTCAGAAGAACGAGAAGGAACAGGAAAAAGAACTGCTCGATCTGCCGGTACTGGTCGTGGACGATGACAAGACCTGCTGCGAAAGCACCGTTGCGACCCTTCAGGAGATCGGCATAGCGGGCGAATGGGTCCTGACCGGTAAGGAAGCTGTGGAGCGCTGCTATGCGCGTCATGAGACCAACAGTGACTATTTTGCGGTGATCCTAGACTGGAAGATGCCGGAAATGGACGGTATTGCAACCGCCAGAAAAATCCGGGAACGGGTAGGAGAAGATGTCACGATCATCATCCTGACTTCCTTTGATTTCAGCGAGATCGAAGAAGAAGCCAGAGCGGCGGGCGTGAATGCGTTTATGGCAAAACCACTGTTCCGTTCCCGTCTGACGGCAACTCTGCGGCAGTTTACATCCGGGAAGAAGGAGGAAAACGCCCGGAACTATCTGGAAGACTTTGCGAAGGAAAACTATGCGGGTAAGCGGATCCTTCTTGTGGAGGATAACGAGCTGAACCGTGAGATCGCAACCGAGATCATAGGCATGACGGGCGTGACCATCGACAGCGCCGAAAACGGAAAAATTGCAGTCGAAAAGGTGATGGAAGCGCCAGAAAAGTGGTACGATCTCATTTTTATGGACATCCAGATGCCCATCATGAATGGTTATGAAGCCACTGCTGCGATCCGTGCGCTTGCCGGTAGCCGGGGCAAAGTGCCCATCATTGCCATGACGGCAAATGCCTTTGCCGAGGACGTGCAACTGGCAAAGAACACCGGCATGAACGAGCATATCGCCAAACCGCTTGATTTGAATAAGCTGAACGATGTGCTGAAACAGTGGCTGTGATCTGTGCATTGCAGAAAGGCGCGTGATATCTGGGCAAACAGGAACATCACGTTTCAAGGATCTTGTATTGAAATAGCTGCACAACCGCAGCTATTGGGTTGAAAATAAGGCTGAAGCCCCAATTGCTCCAGCCAACGTCAGAGTTTCTTATTGTCCATCAAAAATACGTTGGTGCGTTTTACACTGTGACGATTCAAAAACAAAGGAGAGGTGTTTTGCTATGATCTACAAAAAGCAATACGGTCAACCGTTTGATACCGAAAGTGTAGTGGGTTCTTTTTTGCCCATGATGGAAACGATACCCTATCTGACCAAGGAGCCGGATGGCTTCTCCTATGCCATGGAACCGCAGGATGTTCTGTATGGTCTTGGCGAAAACGTCCGTGGTATCAACAAGCGCGGGTGGGTGTACGAAAGCAAATGCTCCGATGACGGCAACCATACCGAGGGCAAGTCCTCGCTGTACGGTGCTTATAATTTTATGATCGTGTCCGGCAAGGATACATTTGGCTTTTTTATCGACTACCCGGGCAAGGTCACCTTTGACTGCGGCTACACCGACATGGATACCTTACGCATCACGGTGGCCGAGGAAAATTACAATCTCTACATCATTGAGGGCGAGAGCCTGACCGATATTGTGCACCAGTTCCGCCAGTTGGTGGGGCGCAGTTATATTCCGCCCAAATGGGCTTTTGGCAACGCCCAGAGCCGCTGGAGCTACATGAACGAGGACGAGGTCCGCGAGGTGGTGGCAAATTACCGTGCCAATCATATGCCGCTGGACGCTGTGGTTCTGGATATTGATTACATGGAGCATTACAAGGACTTTACGGTGGATGCGCAGCGCTTCCCGGATTTTGCGGACTTTGCCGCCGAGATGAAAGCGCAGGGCATCCGTCTTGTCCCCATCATCGATGCAGGAGTCAAGGTCGAAGAGGGATATGATGTGTACGAGGAGGGCGTGAAAAACGGCTACTTCTGCACGAATCAGGATGGCACCCCCTTTGTAGCCGGTGTGTGGCCGGGACGGGTACACTTCCCCGATATGCTCAACCCGGAAGCCCGTGCTTGGTTTGGCAGTCAATATAAAGTTCTGCTGGATCAGGGGATCGAGGGCTTCTGGAATGATATGAACGAGCCTGCTATCTTCTACGCAGAGGAAAGACTGAAAAAGACCTTTGCTCAAATTGAGAAATACAACAAGCAAAACCTGGATATTTCCAGCTTTGCTGCTTTTACCGGCATGGTGGCAGAGCTTTCCAACAACGAAAACGATTATAAGATGTTCTACCACAACACCAAACAGGGGCGTATGCGGCACGACAAGGTACATAATCTTTTTGGTTATAACATGACCCGTGCTGCAGGCGAGGCTTTTGAGCGGCTGGAGCCGGACAAGCGCATTTTGATGTACTCCCGTTCTGCCTGCATCGGGATGCACCGGTATGGCGGCATCTGGACCGGCGACAACCATTCTTGGTGGAGCCACATTCTGCTTGCGCTGCGCATGATGCCCTCCCTGAATATGTGCGGCTTCCTGTACGAAGGCCCCGACATTGGCGGCTTTGGCAGCAATACCACGGAGGATCTGGTGCTGCGCTGGTACGGCATGGGCATCTTCTCTCCGCTGCTGCGGAACCACTCTGCCAAGGACACCCGCCGGCAGGAACCCTACCGCTTTAAGAACAAGGCCGCCTTTGCCGGTATTTTACAGCTGCGCTACCTGCTGCTGCCCTACATTTACAGCGAGTACATGAAAGCTGCCCTGCACGACGGCATGTACTGTATGCCGTTGGCGTTCGCCTTCCCGGAGGATGACTTTGCCCGCCGGGTGGAGGATGAGGTGATGATCGGTGAAAGCCTGTTGATCGCCCCGGTATATGAGCAAAATGCCCGAGGTCGGTATGTTTATCTGCCGGAGGAGATGCTGCAGGTGCGGGTAAAGTGCAGCGAAAGCAACCGCATCGAAACCAGCGTACTGCCGGCAGGCCATCATTACATTCCGGTGGAGCTGGATGAAGTGGTGTTCTTTATGCGCAAGGGACACCTTCTGCCCCTTGCCAAGGACGGCAAAAAGATCCAGAGCGTTGCCGATGTGGATTTTGCAGATCTGCGTCTGCTGGCCTATGCCCCCGATGGCGCATCCTATGAATACTATACCGATGACGGCGAGACGAAGGATTATGATAAGCCGGAACATTTTGTGCATATCACGCTGGATGCGGATGGAAACGCAAAGAGCGATCGTGCTACAGTCAAAGTAGAAGGATAATCGTCAGTCATTACGCAGTTCCTACAGAGTGACAGCGTTTCATTTTGAAATGCTGCCACTCTTTTTTGTTGTCTATATCACAGATAAAATGTACGTGCTATCTGGGCCAAAAAGTCCAGAGCGGCGAGATCGACGCCAGCCGTGCGACGGTGATCGAAGATACCGGCATTGGCTGGGGCGCAAACCATATCTGGGCAAGCAGAAACATCACGTCTCCAGAATTTTGTACTGAAAAAAAGGGCTGCTGCACAGGGAACAGACCTTGTGCAGCAGCCCCTTATGGTATGTAGTAACTCAGTCCTTCTTCTCGGCGGTGCGGGCAAAGAAGTTGGCGAGGACGGCACCGGAAATGTTATGCCACACAGAGAACACAGCGCCGGGGATGGTTGCCAGCGGATACTGTGCAAAGTGGGCGGCAGCCAGAGAGGTGGCCAGACCGGAGTTCTGCATTCCGACCTCGATGGAAATTGCACGGCACTTGGTGGAATCCAGCTTCAGCAGCTTACCCACGCCAAAGCCGGTGAGGTAGCCCAGCAGGTTGTGCAGGATGACCACGGCAAGGATCAGCAGGCCGCTGGTCATGATCTTGGCGGAGTTTGCGGACACAACAGCGCAGATGATGAGTACGATGGCGGTGGTGGAGACCAGCGGCAGCACACGGACGGCGTTCTGGGTGAAGGCATGGAAGAAGTGGTTGACCACAAAGCCCAGTGCGATGGGCACCAGCACCACCTTGACGATGGACAGGAACATATTTACAGGGTTCACATTCACGCGCTGGCCGGCATACAGCAGGGTGAGCAGCGGGGTGAGGAAGGGCGCCAGCACGGTGGAAACTGCGGTCATGCCGACGGACAGTGCAACGTCGCCCTTGGACAGATAGGTCATCACGTTAGAGGAGGTGCCGCCGGGGCAGGTACCCACAAGGATGACGCCGATAGCCAGCTCGGTGGGCAGGTGGAACAGCTGCGTCAGCGCCCATGCCAAAAAGGGCATCAGGGTGAACTGCGCAATGCAGCCGATGATCACGTCTTTCGGGCGGCTGAACACTACCTTGAAGTCCTCCGGCTTCAGGGTGAGACCCATGCCGAACATGACGATGCCCAGCAGGGTGTTGACCCATGCGGTCTTTACCACACTGAAGGTGCCGGGGAACAGCAGAGCCAGTGCCGCCACCACAATGACGATGGCGGCCATGTACTTGCCCACAAAGTCGCTTACTTTTTCCAATGTTTTCATGATAATACTCCTTTTCTGAACACTTATTTTTGCGGATGCAAAGGCAATGAAACATCCGGAAAATGGCTTTCCCGCAAACAAAAACGCCTTTGTCCCCTACGGTTCGTAAGAGACAAAGGCGTATAAACTCCTCTGCGGTACCACTCTTATTGCCGGTGCAAAGCCCGGCCCCTCAGTGCGCATCCAACAATGCGCGGCCCGTGATAACGGGGGCCTGCCGTTCCCGCTTACTGGGGCGCATACATCGCCCATTCAGCCGGAAAGCTCGGAGAGGATCTTCCCACGGACGCCCTGCACTGCCTTGCACCATCCGGCAGCTCTCTGCAGCATTCTTTCCGGGTACTCTTTCTCGTCATAGCCGAATATTTCACTGCCACGGAGTATACTCTTCTGCCGGGTCGAAGTCAAGAAAAACGACCCTTCTAGTTTTTCATCCGGCTCACGCCAAGAGTGAAGCTGGTTCATGCAATGACTGCTTTGTCGTTCCCTGCGGGTATTCGCCCTTACCGTGCCGGTGACACGGGCTATGCCCAGTACATGACGGCTTTCAACCGCAACTTCGGCGGCTCGTCCGGCGGTGGTGGCGGTGGGAACCACAACAATGGCGGCGGTGGTGGTGGAGACGGCAGTGGCTGCGGCTGCCTCATCGCCATTGCGGTGGTGGTCGTGCTGGTGCTTATTGCCATGGGAAGCTGAGGGCATTTCCACAGCACTAGGCTGCTTGCGTGACCCGGTCACAGAAAATCTAACTAGGAAATGTTATTATATAGCCATAGAAAACACCAACAACATTCCGATGGAGGATTTTAATATGAAGGCAAAGTTTTATATCTGTGAGCACTGTGGCAACCTGATCACCACCATCCACAACGCAGGGGTTCCGCTGGTCTGCTGCGGCGAAAAGATGAAGGAACTGCTCCCCAACACCGTGGAAGCCAGCGGCGAAAAGCATCTGCCGGTGGCAGAGCTTTCTGGTAGCACCCTCACGGTTACGGTGGGTGCGGTGGAGCACCCCATGGTGGATGTGCACCACATCCAGTGGCTCTTTGTGGAGACGGAAAACGGCGGACAGCTCCGCTACCTCGCCCCCGGGCAGGCACCCAAGGCGGTGTTTGAGCTGGGCGGCGAAAAGCCGGTGGCGGTCTACGCTTACTGCAACCTGCATGGTCTGTGGATGACGAAGCTTTAAGAAATGAACGGGCTCCTGCCAGTGGTTGAACGCTTGCAGGAGCCTGTTTTTTGCGTGCAGCCAGAGGGATGATGCAGCGCTGAAAATGTTCTGCTTGACCTTGTGCAGAGGATGAAGTAATATACTCGCAAGAAACTAACTTACGAGTATATTGTATGCAGACGCTCAAAATTGAGGATGGCATCAGCAGTTTTCGGCTCGCCCTCGGCCAGAAGAACGGTCACGCTCCAACCATCTTTTGCGGCGGCGCGGGCGATCACGAACCCATCGCCGCCGTTGTTGCCCTTTCCGCAGACCACCAGCAGCCTGCCGGGATGCGGGAGCTGCTTTTGCAGTTCAGCGTAAGCCGCCAGTCCGGCGTTTTCCATCATTTGCAGATAGGGCAGACCGTGGGCATCCCCGGCTCGTTCGATTTCCTTCATCTGCGCAGCCGTCACAATGCGATGTTTCATGTTGGCACCTTCTTTCTATCTCTATTATAGTGGATGAGAATGTTTGGAACAAGATGAAAGATACCGGTGCATAGAATCTGCCCCCGGAGAGTTGGAACAAGCCCTCTGGGGGCATTTTTGTTTTTCACTATCTTTTCCGCAGGGGAAAACCATGGTATACTAAATCCAAAGTATAGCAGTTTGCGTTTTTGATGCTCAAGCAACATCCGCAAACTGCATATCGCAAATATGCCGTTTTGATCGGCACTATTTTTGAAAATTGCGATAATAAACCGGGAGGTACAATTATGAAGTGGGGAATTTTAGCGACTGGCACTATTGCCAAAAAGTTTGCATCTACGGTGGAACAGATGGGCGCAGAGGGGGAGCAGCTTGTTGCCGTGGGGTCACGGCATCTGGAAAGCGCACAGGCGTTTGCACAGCAGTACGGCATTCCCCGCTGCTATGACTCCTACGAAGCCCTTGCCGCCGACCCGGAGGTGGAGACCATCTATATCGCCACCCCCAACACCCTGCATTACGAAAACTGCAAGCTCTGCTTGGAGCAGGGCAAGCACGTTTTGTGCGAAAAGCCCTTTACCATCAGCCCGGAGCAGGCACGGGAGTTGTACCGACTGGCGGAGGAAAAGCACCTCTTTCTCATGGAGGCATTCTGGATCTGGCTGCTGCCGCTGTACGACCGCCTGCGCCAGATCCTTGCGGCGGGCACCATCGGGGGAGCTGAAGCAGATCACCTGTCAGTACGGCTTTGTTGCCTCCGGTGCCCGGAAGGACCGCAAGTTTGATTCCGGTCTGGGCGGCGGTGCGCTGCTGGATATCGGCATCTACAATCTGGGCTTTCTGCGCATCCTCACCGGACAGGACCCGGAGAAGGTGGAGACCCAAGAGGTGCACATCAACGAGTACGGCACCGACGATTACAGCCGCCTTGCGCTGACCTACCCCGGCGGATGCAAGGCGGAGTCGGTCCAGACCATCGGGCAGGAGCTGGAGCGCAACGCCCGTATCGTTGGCACCAAGGGCAGTATTTTCCTGCCGGATTTCCAGCACGCCGAGACCATGACGCTGGAAGTGGAGAGCAAAGAGCCGGAGGTCATCCGCTGCCCGGTGGACATCAACGGCTTTGAGTATGAGATCCGGGAAGCAAGCCGCTGCGTCAAGCTGGGGCATACCGGCAGCGACCGCTACACCCCGCAGGACAGCCTTGCCCTGACCCGCCTGATGTACGACACCCGCATGAGCTGGGGCATGAAGTTTGCGGGCGAGATGTAAGCGCACACCTTGCCGCGGGTCTTTTGTGTGCGAAAACCATGGTATACAGAGAGCGACAACTCGGAATTTGTTAAATTGGAAAATTAGAATTTAGAGGAGGCAATGCAATGGATATTTCCTATAATTGTGAAAATCAAAAATTTAATTATAGAGTATGTGCCATGATAATCGCGGAAAATAAAATTTTAGCGATGCACGATGAACGCTCACCCTATTTTTATCTTCCGGGTGGAAGAGTTAAGATGGGTGAAACTGCTGAGCAAGCAGTGGTTCGGGAAGTTCAGGAAGAACTTGGTGTAACTCCAAAGATTACACGTCCATTATGGCTCAATCAGGCTTTTTTACCGAAGATGTGGATAATCTACATTATCATGAACTGTGTATTTATTTTCTGGTGGATATTTCAGAGACAACTCTACTGGAAAGAGGAAACGTCTTTACTCTGACAGAAGGAAAGCATATCCATACTTTTGAATGGCTGGAGTTTGATAGATTGAAAGATGAATATTTTTATCCGCTTTTCCTGAAAAAAGCGATTTACGATCTTCCCGATGAATTCACCCTTCGCACGGAATTAGAGTAACAAATTCCGGTTTGTCGAGCAGACAGGCATCTGAATAACACAAAATGAGGGAGCAGCCATGGTACTTTATTTTACGGGAACCGGCAACAGCCGGTATCTGGCGCGGCGCATTGCCGAAGGGCTGGAGATGCCGCTTTACGACCTGAACGCTTACATCAAGGCAGGGGATACCGCCCCGGTGCAGACCGGGCGTGACGTGGTGCTGGTAACGCCTACCTACGCATGGCGCATCCCCCGGGTGGTGTCGGAGTGGCTGGGCAAGACCGAGCTGACCGGGGCAGAGCGTATCTGGTTTGTGATGGACTGCGGCAGCGAAATTGGCAATGCGGCAGGCTATAACCGGCAGCTTGCGGCGCAAAAGCAGCTGCATTATATGGGGACTGCCCAGATCATCATGCCGGAAAACTACATTGCCATGTTCAATGCGCCCCGGAAGGAGCAGGCCCGGAGTATCGTGGAGCAGGCAGAGCCTGCACTTCAGAAGGTACTGACCCAGCTCAGAGCCGGGCAGGAGTTTCCCCCGCCAAGAGACAACCTCTATGACCGCTTTATGAGCGGCCCGGTGAACCCGGTGTTCTATCGCTTCTTTGTAAAAGCCGATGCCTTCCGGGCAACGGACGCCTGCATCGGCTGCGGTAAGTGCGTGGAGCTGTGCCATCTGAACAACATCCATCTGGAAAACGGCAGGCCGGTCTGGGGCAAAAACTGCACCCACTGCATGGCGTGCATCTGCTATTGCCCTAAAGAAGCCATCGAGTACGGCAAAAAGAGCAAAGGTAAGCCCCGGTATCACTTTGAAGCACTGGAAAAGAAGCAGGACGTATGAAGAAAAAAGGAAAAACGATGATGGTAAAAAGCAGATGAAGTATTTATACTTGCATGGATTAGGACAAAAACCAGACAGTTGGGACAGAGTAATAAAAGAAACGAAGGTCTCGGGTAGCAGCGCCAGCTTGAGCTTGGCAGAGATGCTGGAAGGAAAAGCGGCCACCTATAGGGAGCTGTATACTGCATTCTCAGAAGAGTGCAACAAGGAAAATGACGAAATCGTCTTATGTGGGCTCTCTCTGGGTGCTGTTTTGGCACTTAATTATGCAATAGACCATCCGGATAAAGTAAAGGCACTGGTGCTAATTGCAGCACAATATAAAATGCCTGAAAAGCTATTGAAGTTCCAGAATATGCTGTTTCGCTTTATGCCGAATACAATGTTCAAGCAATTTGGATTCAAAAAAGCCGATGTGATCAGTTTGTGCGGTACGATGACGGAATTGGATTTCAGGGATTCATTATGTAAGGTGTCCTGTCCGGCATTGATCGTTTGTGGTGAAAAAGACGATGCAAATAAAAAAGCCTCAAAGGAACTTGCCAGTTATTTGAGCGATTCCCACTTCCATGAACTTCTGAAAGCAGGTCATGAAGCAAACATAGAATCTCCGGAGGAATTGGCAACAGTGTTACAGGAATTTTATGATAATGTCGAATAAACTACGATTCATCAAAGAAAGAGGACTTTAAAATGAACATCGAAGAACGGGCGGCACAGGCTGCCGCATGGAAAGCTACTGGACAGTGCAACTGTGCACAGGCGGTGCTGAAGACATTTGAGGACAAGCTGCCGGTGGATGCCGACACCCTGATGAAGCTGGGCGCAGGCTATGCCGCCGGCATGGGCTGCATGGAGAGCACCTGCGGCGCACTGATCGGTGCTGTGATGGTGGCGGGCATCGTCACCGACGGCAAGGGCACACCCCGCATTTCCAAGGAGCTGCTGCAAAACTTTCAGGAAAAGTGCGGTGCTACCATCTGCAAAGATCTGAAGGGGATAGAGAACGGCGCACCGCTGTGCCCGTGCCCGGAGTGCGTCCGCAACGCTGTTCTGGCACTGGGCGAGGTGCTGGGAGAGTAAGATGAAGAAGATCTTGTTTGTGTTTGCCACGGCATTATGTGATACATACTGTGGGACCGATATGGAATGGTGGAAGGAATAGAGAAGGGGCAGTTTGATTTAGTGGAATGGGTGCTATTTGATTCTCATACAGAATCGGTGTATGAAGCAGAAGTTACGCTCTATTATAATATACGAATTTAGTTTATTTGAATCAAAGCAAAAAGCTCAAAAAGGAGAGATTATTCATGGTTTTATTGGTTGTAGATGCACAGAATGGTATCGTGGATGAACGCTTATATGAGTTCAGAAAGTTTGTTGGTAATATCAAAAAGCTGATTGGAGCAGCTCGAGAACAAGGCATAGAAGTTATTTATGTACAGCATGATGATGGACCTGATACCGGATTCTCTATCGGGGACGATGAGTTTGAGGTTTATTCCGAGTTTCAACCGATGCCTGATGAAAAACGGTTTATCAAGTCCGTATGCAGTGCGTTCAAAAAAGAGAGTGGTCTGCTTGAGTATCTGACTGCAAAGGAAGAAAAAGACGTGATGATTTGTGGCATTATGACTGATTTCTGTATCAATGCCACGGTAGAGGCTGGTTTTGAGCATGGCTTACACATGATTGTTCCTGCCTATGCAAATTCTACGCAGGACAATGAGTACATGACGAGGGAACAGGCTTACCATTACTATAATGAATTTCTCTGGCCTGAACGATATGCAGACTGCGTACCAATGGACAGGGCATTGGAATTACTCAAAAAATGATATAGAGTAAACGGTCTTTGCTGAATACCTTTCGCCCCGGCGATGTGGCAGACCCGTGGTACACCGGGGATTTTGAAGCCACATGGCAGGATGTGCTGGAGGGCTGCACCGCCCTGCTGGAAGAGCTGCGATAAAAGGAAAAGGGGATGACGAAATGTTATTGCAAGGGCAAACGGTTTGCTGACCTGTCGTTTGCCAGGGAAGTCTTTGATAGCATAAACCTATTGACATTGTAAGAAAATGGGTTTATACTATCCCCAACACAAGGAAGGGAGCGCAGACAGATGAAACATACAGCAGATGCCCGGCACAGGCTGCCCGGGCGAATGCGCTGCTCCCAGACAAATTCCCGGCAGATAGACTGAGAAAAACAGGAAGATGCCGTTGTCTGGGAGAAGTGCCCGAACACACATCGTCACAATAAAAGGAGAACCGACAATGGCTGATTATAAACTGTGGAACGCACTGAAGGACGCTAAAAAATATCGCTGGGTGGAGCTTTCTCACTCGCTGAACAACGAAAGCCCCTACTGGTCCGGCATCCCGGAAGGCTCTGTGGAGCTGGCAAAGACCGTGTGGGACTGGGGCAAGCCGGAACTGGAATGCCTAATCCAGACCTCCAAATTCCCCGGACAGTTCGGTACCCATATCGACTTCCCGGGGCACTTCATCAAGGGCAAAGCATTGTCCGAAAAGTACGATGTGAACGACCTGATTTTCCCGCTGGTGGTCATTGATATTTCTGAGCAGGCCAAGAAAGACCCCCGCTACGCTGTGACGGTGGAGGACATCAAGGCCTATGAGGCAAAGTACGGTCCTATCCCGGATGGTGCGCTGGTGGCTCTGCGCAGCGACTGGTATAAGAAGTGGCCGGATATGGATGCGCTGTCCGGCATCGACGCAGAGGGCAAAGAAAATGCCCCCGGCTGGTCGCTGGAAGCATTGGAGTATATCTACAAGGTGCGCAACGCCGCCGCCAACGGCCACGAAACGCTGGATACTGATTCCTCTGCGGTGGCGGAGGAAAAGGGCGACCTTGCCTGCGAGCGCTATGTTCTGGACAACGACAAGCTGCAGGTGGAGGTGCTTGCAAATCTGGATAAAGTTCAGCCTGCCGGTGCGGTGGTCATCGTTTCTTATCCCCGCATTGAAGGTGCAACCGGTCTGCCCGCACGGGTCTGGGCCATCACCGAATAAGAGTGGGGAAGTGGAAAAATATCCTTGCGGCGGGCAACGGCCACACCGCCGTCAAGCTGACCTTGCAGGAGCTGGAAGCAGCCGCCGGAGCCGAGGGCTGGGTGGATGTCTGCAAGGAGCCGGAAGGCGAATAAAAAGGGTCCATCCCGCAGTATTGCTGTTGGATGGACCCTTTTGTGATTCGCAGAGTAATGCCGGCAATATTGATTCCGTATTGCAGACGTAAAAACTGTTGACTCTGCGATTGGGCTCCATCTGCAATAAAAAAGGGCAAAGCCGCCTGCATTCAGGAGACCTTGCCCTTTTGTGTTATATTTTCAATAAATTAGGCGGTTTTCCGTGTATTCACAGCGCCACATTGACCGGCAGGACATACACGCCGTCGGCGGCGTAGAAGGTGATCTGAGTAATCGTCTTGCCGATGATAGATGCAAAGTAAGGATCATCGGCATTGAAGCCCAGCTTGGTACCATGCCAGATGTTGGCCACATGTTGCAGGCCGTACTCACTGCCATCGGCGGTGGTCAGAACTACGCCGTAGACCTTGTTGGTCTTGTAGTCCAGATCAAAACCGGAGATTTTCATCTCGTAGGTGGCGCGGTGACCGTTGGTATTCAGCTTCACAGTGGTGCCCTCTACGGTGGTCTCGGTGGCGTGGACCTTGCCAAACTCCCACTTGCCGCTCAGCAGGTTATACCATGCGGTGATGTAGTAGGCAGGGGTCTCGCTGAGCTTGTAGTAAGCGTAGCTCTCGTTCTCAAACAAGGCATCTGCGCCGGTGTAGGTGGTGGTGGATTCCTTGTCCTTCAGGGTAACGGTAATGTCGTAGCTGTCGGCATCGGTGACCTGCTTTGCGTTCTTCAGCGCCCACGGGGTCAGCACCTTGACCGGGAAGGAAACGCCGGTGATGTCGGTGCCATCTGCGTTGACGTGGTAGGAACCGGCGACAAGGTTGCCCGCACGGGTCTTGTTCTTGGTGGCGCTGGTCACAGCGTCGATCTCAGATGCGTTGTCCACACCGGCAGCCTTGTAGAAGTCGGCGTAGGGGATGTTCATCTGGACATAGCTGGAGGTCAGGCAGTTTTCCTGTTCTACCTCTTCCGCAGCGAAGGCCGGGACTGCCACAGCGCATACCAGCATAGTGGCCGCAAGTGCACCTGCAAATACTTTTTTCAATCTCATGATAACACACCTCTATTTCAGTTTTGAAAAACAGTTAGCTTTGCCTAACAATCGGTGCAAAAAATGCAGGGGCAAAACCCCTCAGATGGTTAGGCAGAACAAATTCACGAAGTAAAAATAGCACTCCCACAGAGCGTTGTCAAGTAGAAACCGGTAAGTTTGCAGAGGTGAATTTTTTTCGATGCGGGAAACCATCTGCATCCTCTATGCCGCAAAGCCCTTGACCTTTTTGCCGGAGCGCAGTATACTGCTTGTACGGTTAGTTGCATTTAACTGCAAGGAGGTACTACATGATACAAGACGCATTCTGGGGGATATTGATCCCCTTTCTGGGCACAAGTCTTGGGGCAGGCTGTGTGTTCTTTTTGAAAAACTCTCTGCGTGACGGCATCCAGCGCGCCCTCACCGGCTTTGCCGCCGGGGTCATGGTGGCGGCATCGGTATGGAGCTTGCTGATCCCGGCTATGGAGCAGGCCGCAGATCTGGGCAGGCTGGCGTTTTTCCCGGCGGCAGCGGGTTTCTGGCTGGGTATCCTGTTTTTGCTGTTGCTGGACCATCTCATCCCGCATCTGCACCAGAACAGTTTGCAGGCCGAAGGGCCAAAAAGCCAGCTCCAGCGCACCACTATGATGGTTCTGGCGGTAACGCTGCACAACATCCCGGAGGGTATGGCAGTGGGCGTAGTCTATGCCGGATACCTTGCCGGAACTGCTCAGATCACTGCCGCCGGGGCGCTGGCACTTTCCCTTGGCATTGCCATTCAGAACTTTCCGGAGGGGGCCATCATCTCCATGCCCCTGCGGGCAGAAGGAATGAAAAAAGGCCGAGCGTTCTGGGGCGGCGTGCTGTCCGGCATCGTAGAGCCCATCGGGGCAGTGCTGACGATTCTGGCGGCAGGCATCGTGGTGCCCGCTTTGCCCTATCTGCTCAGCTTTGCCGCCGGAGCCATGCTGTATGTGGTGGTGGAGGAACTAATCCCGGAAATGTCGCAGGGGCAGCACTCCAACGTCGGCACGGTGTTTTTTGCGGTGGGCTTCAGCGTGATGATGGTGCTGGATGTGGCACTGGGGTGACGGTTAGGGGTTCCCGAAAGCGAAATTTCTTTCGGAATCTCCGAAAATGCCTAAACTTCTTGACAGAGGAGACGGCAGGGCGTATTATTTTGGCAGAAGGACCGCTGAGAAGCGGCTTTTTATAGAACAGAAAGTTAGCTTCACCTAACTTATGGCACGAGGAATTGCTGTCCTGTCACCC
>NZ_DAWCVJ010000055.1:0-16856 GCF_052358865.1 Faecalibacterium sp. | reverse complement strand
CTCACAAAGGCATACACCAAGCTATCCCTGAAAATAAGGTCCTGGTAGCTACCAATAAGGAGATGTTCCCGACTGCTGTTGTGGGTGACCCGACGAAACCGGTGTATTTCATTGGCACGGCTCAAATTGAGCAGCCGATTAGCGATAGCAATATGAAGCGGTATGCGCAGGAAATGCTGAATCGGCCGGTGGAATTGAATTTTCCGGATGACGTCAAGGAAGACGAGTATGATGACGGCTCGGAATTGACGGCTGCAGTTACGACTGTTACTATCAATAATCAGGTATATCTGATAGGACTGTTCAGCTATCAGATGTGTACTCCCACTAACGAAGGCTAAACCATAATAAGAGTTTTCTGGCCCCGGTCCGCCGGGGCCTTTTTGCGTCCTGATGAATAAACCCCGCTCCACCGCTCCAAACTACCACCAAAGAAACGATTCCGTACACAAAGATGGATTGGAGTAACGAACGATGGAGCAATTCAGAAAGTTTTTGCGGGACAAGGCCTTTGCACTGGTGCTCACCGCCTGCCTGCTGGCGGCGGCAGCGGCCGGAGTGTGGGCCGTGCGCACAGTGCGCAAGGAGCTGAAGAAAGATCTGGACGCGGTGCGCAGCCCGTCCAGCACTGCCCCCGGCATCGACGAGGGCATCCGCACATCACCCGGCCTTGCCGGAGAGGAGGAAGCCGAATGGCAGCAGCAGACCGCACCCGCCGCAAACAGCGTGGCCAATGTGCCCGAAGCCCGCAGCTCCTCCGGTGGAGCTGCATCCTCTTCTGGGGCGCAGTCTGGGTCTGGTTCGGTGCGCGAACCCTCCGCGCTGCAAACCGAATCCTCGCCTGCCAGCAGTTCGGCTGCGCCTGCCTCCACGCAGCCTGTCTCGGGGCGCGTCTTGAACAGCTACAGCGGCGATGAGCTGGTCTACAGCAAGACGCTGGGGGACTGGCGCACCCACAACGGCGTGGATTACGCCGCCGAAAAGGGCGCAGAGGTAGCCGCCCCGGCGGCGGGTAAGGTGGTGGAGACGGGCACCGACGACAAGTGGGGTCCCGTGGTCGCCATCGAGGACGAATCCGGCAGGGTCTGGCGGGTCTGCGGCACGGCGGATGCCAAGGTGAAAAAGGGCGATACCGTCTCGGCCGGGCAGACCATCGGCAAGGTGGGCAGCGTGAGCTGTGAGTGCGCCGAGGAGAGCCACATCCATCTGGAGGTCATGCAGGATGGCCGGTATCTCGACCCTGTGAAGGCCATGAAATAAGCAGAAATTCCCGGGCAGGTGCAGTGGAACGCTGTGCCTGCTTTTTTATCGCGGTCTTCCAAAACAGCGCCGCTGCAACAGGCAGTCCAGCCCAGCTGAAAAATGCGGACGGTGATGCATTGCTTTTGGACGTCGATTCTGGTATGATAAACTCGTATCAGTATGAAATGAAGGAAAAGCGGAGGGAACGAAGGATGAAGGTCTTAGTGATAGGCGGCGGTGCGGCCGGCCTGATGGCGGCGGGTGCGGCCCTGCGGCAGGGGCATGAGGTGACGGTGCTGGAACATATGGAAAAGCCGGCCCAGAAGATCCTCGTCACCGGCAAGGGCCGCTGCAATGTCACCAACGACTGCACCGCAGAGGAATTTCTGCACCATGTGCGGACGAACCCCCGCTTTCTGTTCTCGTCGCTGGGGGCGTTCCCGCCCGCCAAGACGATGGAGCTGTTCGAGTCGCTCGGGGTGGAGCTGAAGGTGGAGCGAGGACGCCGGGTGTTCCCGGTGTCGGACAAGGCCGAAGAGATCCGGCAGGCCCTTCTGCGGTACGCCGAGGGGGCGGACATCGTCCGCGACGGGGCGAAAAAGCTGCTGCTGGAGCCGCTGGCTCAGCCGGAGGAAGCGCCCGCCGCGCCGGAAAATCCCCGCCACCCCAAGAAGAAAAAGCCCGGCCCGGCCTGCCGCTGTGTGGGCGTGCGGGGCACCTCGGGCCGGGAGTACAGGGCGGACGCCGTGCTGGTGGCGACGGGCGGCCTGAGCTACCCCACCACCGGTTCCACCGGCGACGGCTACAAGCTGGCCCAGCAGGCGGGCCACACCCTCGTGGAGCCTGTGCCCAGCCTCGTCAGCCTCGTCAGCCACGACGCCGACTGCAAAAAGATGATGGGCCTCGCCCTCAAGAACGTGACGCTCACCCTCCACGAGGACGGCAAGGCCATCTTCGAGGAGCAGGGCGAGATGCTGTTCACCCATTTCGGCATCAGCGGGCCGCTGACCCTCAGCGCCTCGAGCCATCTGGGCGATATGAAAAAACACAGGTACGAGGCTTTTATCGACCTGAAGCCCGCCCTCAGCGAGGAGCAGCTTTATGACCGCATCACCCGGGATTTTGCCCTGCTGGCAAACCACGCGGCGCAGGGCGCACTGGTGAAGCTGCTGCCGTCCAGTATGCAGCCGGTCATGGTGGCCCGCTGGGGCATCGACCCGGCCACCAAGGCCAACCAGATCACCCGCGAGCAGAAGCGGGAGCTGGTGCAGCTGGTGAAGCACTGGCGGATATCCATCGATGCCCGGGGCGACTTAGCCCATGCCGTCATCACGTCGGGCGGCGTGTCGGTGCGGGAGGTGGACCCCAAGACCATGCAGAGCAAAAAGGCGCTGGGCCTCTACTTCGCAGGCGAGGTGCTGGATGTGGACGCCTACACCGGCGGATATAATTTGCAGATCGCGTTCTGCACGGCGCAGAGCTTTGCGAATAATCTGGGATGACCTTTCCGTCTGCGAAGCCGTGACGGAGAGGCTGAACCGTATTTATATAAAAGGAGATAGAAAAATGGTATCTGTTGCGATCGACGGGCCTGCGGGCGCAGGCAAATCTACACTGGCGCGGCGTCTGGCCGCAGAACTCGGCTACATCTATGTGGACACCGGTGCGATGTTCCGCACCATCGGCCTTTACGCCCTCCGGGCGGGTAAGGACCCGAAGGACAACGAGGCGGTCAACGCCCTGCTGCCCGAGATTTCCCTCAAGTTCGCCTTCATCGAGGGCGAACAGCACATCTACCTGAACGGCGAGGACGTCAGCACGGCCATCCGCACCGAGGAGGTGGGCATGGCGGCATCTGCCGTGGGCGCAAACCCGGAGGTGCGAGCCTTCCTGCTGGGAATGCAGCGGGATATGGCCAAGACGCAGGACGTCCTGATGGATGGCCGCGACATCGGCACTGTGGTGCTGCCCGATGCGACGGTGAAGATCTTCCTCACCGCCAGTCCCGAGGCCCGCGCCACCCGGCGCTGGAAGGAATACCAGCAGAAGGGCGTTGAGGTCTCGTATGAGGAGGTGCTGGCCGACGTCCGGCAGCGGGACTATCAGGACACCCACCGCGCCGCAGCCCCCCTCCGACAGGCCGACGATGCCCAGCTTCTGGACACCTCGGAGATGAACTTCGAGCAGAGTCTGGAGGCCATGAAGAAGATGATCGTGGAGAAGGTCGGATGATACTATATTATATTATTGTGCCGCTGGCATGGCTGGTGTTCAACATCGGCTTCCGCGTCCGGTGTGAGGGCCGGGAAAATCTGAAGAAGGTCGGCACGAAGGGCTGCATCATCGCGCCCAACCACATCTCCGCCATCGACCCGGTCTTCATCGTCATTACCCGGTTCTGGGGGCAGCGGATGATGGTGTTCGCCAAGAAAGAGCTGTTTGAGATAAACCCGTTCCTGTCGTGGTTCTTCCGGTGTGCGGGCGCGGTCTGCGTCCGGGGCACGAAGGAGGAGGTCGGTGCCATCGACGACACGGTGAAAAAGTGCAAAGAGGGCGGCACCCTGCTGATCTTCCCGGAGGGCACGCGGGAGAAGGAAAATGCATTCCTCCCCCTCAAGAGCGGCCTCTTCGTCGTCGCAGCTGCCGCCGGTGTGGACGTCGTGCCCTGCCGCATCCATTACGACACGCCCGACGGCAGGATGAAGCCGTTCTGCCGGGTGCGGGTGGTCTACGGCGAGCCGATGCCCGCCGCCCGGTTTTCGATGGAGGGCCGCCGCGACCTCAGAAAGCTGCGGGAGAATAAGCAGGCCGTCTTGGAGGCGTGGGAAAAGCTGTAAAGGCGGCTTGCCCTCTCCGTCACGGCTTCGCCGTGCCACCTCTCCCAAAGGGAGAGGCTTGGCCTTCCCGCTGCGCTTGAAGGCTCTCCCTTTGGGAGAGCTGTCGAGCAAAGCGAGACTGAGAGGGTAAGGACGCTAAGATAGGAAGGACGAGCAATGGAAATCAGACTTGCAAAGACCGCCGGCTTCTGCTTCGGGGTAGACCGCGCGGTCAAGCTGACCTATGGTTTGCTGGAAGAGGGGCACAAGGTGGCCACCCTCGGCCCCCTGATCCACAACCCCCAGACGGTCGAAGACCTTGAGCGCCGGGGCGCGATGGTGGCGGACACCCCTGCCGATGTGCCCGCAGGCTATGAGGTGGTCATCCGCAGCCATGGCGTGCCCCGCAGCATCTACGACGAGCTGGAGGCCCGGGGCTGTGTCTACCACGACGCCACTTGTCCCTTTGTGCGGAAGATCCAGAAGATCGCCGCCGAGGCCGAAGCCGCCGGTGCGGTGCTCGTGGTGGCCGGAGACGCCTCCCACCCGGAGGTGCAGGGCATCGTGGGGCATACCCGGGGAGAGGTATTTGTTTTTGGCGATCTGGCCCAGCTGAAGGCGTGGAAAGGCCCTTCTGACCCCCAAAAGCCCATTTTTGCGGTTGCACAGACCACATTTCAGGTAACAAAATGGCAAGAAAGTTCGGAGTTTCTCAAAAAAGCCTATACAAACGCCCGAATTTTTGATACAATATGTAATGCGACGTGGGCGAGGCAACAGGAAGCGGAAGACCTCAGCCAACAATGCGACATCATTGTTGTCATTGGCGGTCATCATTCTTCCAATACCCAAAAGCTGGTACAGGTCGCCGCAAAGCATACGCGAGCCGTAACGGTCGAGACCGCGAGCGAACTTCGGCCGGAATGGTTTGCAGATGTAAAGACGGCGGGCGTCACAGCCGGGGCTTCAACGCCATCGTCTATTATTGAGGAGGTACTTAACAGTATGAGCGCAGAAATCAATGACAGCATGAGCTTTGAGGAGATGCTGAACGCATCCGAGGAAAAGCGTGTTCATGCAGGCAGTATTGTGAAAGGAATCGTGACCAGCATCTCTGCCAACGAGATCCAGGTGGATATCGGAGCTAAGCAGACCGGCTTTGTCAAGCTGAGCGAGCTGACCGATGATTCCTCCGCCAAGGTCGAGGACCTGGTGAAAGTTGGCGATGAGCTGGACCTCATCGTCGAGAAGGTTATGGATCAGGATGGCGTTATCCAGCTCTCCCGCAAGAAGCTCGCATCTCGCAAGGGCATGGAAGAGATCGCCAAGGCAGCTGAGTCCGGCGAGGTCGTCGAGGGCGACGTCACCGAGTTCAACAAGGGCGGCGTTGTCGTCAACGTCAAGGGCGTCAAGGTGTTCGTCCCCCGTTCTCAGGCCACCATGCGCCGCGACGAGGATTACACCGCTCTGGTCGGCCAGCACGTTCAGCTGGTCGTCACCGAGTGCTCTGGCCGCAAGATCGTCGGCAGCATCAACAAGGTCACCGCTGAGCAGAACAAGGCAAAGCGTGAGGAGTTCTGGGCAAACGTCGAGGTCGGCAAGACCTACACCGGCGTCGTCAAGAGCCTGACCTCTTACGGTGCATTCGTTGACATCGGCGGTGTGGACGGCCTGTGCCACATCAGCGAGCTGAGCTGGAACCGCATCAAGCATCCCTCTGAGGTCGTCTCTGTGGGCGACACCATCGAGGTGTATGTGAAGGATATCGACACCGAGAACCACAAGGTCTCTCTGGGCTACAAGAAGGCTGAGGACAATCCTTGGGAGCAGCTGAAGAACAACTACCCCATCGGCAGCACCTTCCACGCTCCGGTCGTGTCCCTGACCAAGTTCGGTGCATTCGTCCGCATCCTGCCGGGTGTTGACGGTCTGGTCCACATCAGCGAGATCAGCAACGATCGCGTTGAGAAGGTCTCCGACGCACTGAAGGTCGGCGATATGGTCGATGTGAAGCTGCTGGATGTTGACTTCGACAAGAAGCGCATCAGCCTGTCCATGAAGGCTCTGCTGAACGACGACGCTGAGTAATCAGCCCGCAGCATAGTCTCTTCAGACACAATGCGAACAACAGCCCCGTTGCCGGGAAAACGGCGGCGGGGCTGTTTTTGTATCGCCCTCTCAGTCGCTGACGCGACAGCTCTCCCGGAGGGAGAGCCACTGGCGTGCCGGTCGGACGGATACTGGACGAGTGAAGTTTTCTTGTCTCGGAGACAGTAGTGCCCTGCTGGCGACGGAAGGTTTTGAAATCAATGAAAAACTGGTTTGTAAAGCACCGCGAGGTGCTGGCTTATCTCGTCTTCGGGGTGCTGACCACCCTGCTGAACATCGTGCTGTACACGCTGTTCAGCGGGCTTTTCGGGTACGAGGCCGCCAACAGCTGGGGCAATGTGCTGGACAATCTGCTCTGCATCCTGTTCGCCTATCTCACCAACCGGGCATTCGTCTTTGCCAGCCGGACACAGGGCAGGGAGGCGCTGAAGGAATTTGGTGCATTCGTCACCTGCCGTCTGGGCACACTGGTCTTGGACGCCGCCATCATGATGGTCTTCGGCAACCTGCTGGCCGCACAGGGCACAGCGCTTGTGGAGGGCTTCATGAATGGTCTGCTGAGCGCAGCGGCGAATTGGTTTGGCCCGGACACGGTGCTCCACATGGCGACAAGCAGCATAACGCCCCCTGCATCTGTTTCGGACGGCTCTGCCGCCATCGCCGTCATTGGCGGCGCTGACGGCCCCACCGCCATCTTTGTCACCAGCTTCTACGATGCCCAGGCTCTGTGGGGCCTCGCCGTCAAGGTCTTTTCCAATGTGGTGGTGGTCGTGCTGAATTATGTGTTCAGCAAGCTCATTGTTTTTAAGCGCAAGTGAGATGTTTTTTCGCCAACGGCGGAAAAATATCCAATATAACTTAGGAGGTACGGTATTATGAAACGTGGTCTGAAAGGTTTTGCATTTCTGGTCTCCGGCCTTGTGCTGGGCATCATCGGCGCAACGGTGTCTGCAACGGCCATTGCCCTGAGCGCTGTCGGCATGGCAAAGGTGCGCCGTGCCACCAAAAATTGATTCAGGAGGAAAAAACATGAATCGAGAAGAGATCCTGTCCCACGTCGATCACACCCTGCTCAAGCCTGAGGCCACATGGCCCCAGATCCAGACCCTGTGCGACGAGGCTATCGCAAACCACACGGCCTCTGTCTGCATCAACACCTGCTATGTGAAGCAGGCCGTCGAGTACATGGCAGGCCGCATCCCGGTGTGCTGTGTGGTCGGCTTCCCTCTGGGTGCGATGGACACCGCCTCCAAGGCCTTTGAGGCCAAGACCGCCATCGAGAACGGCGCAGCCGAGGTGGATATGGTCATCAACATCGGCCGCCTGAAGAACGGCGAGTACGACGCCGTGCGCGAGGACATCCGCGCCGTCAAGCAGGCTGTGGGCGATAAGATCCTGAAGGTCATCATCGAGACCTGCCTGCTGACCGACGACGAGAAGCGCAGGATGTGTGACATCGTCTGCGAGGCAGGCGCTGACTACATCAAGACCAGCACCGGCTTCTCCACCGCAGGCGCAACCTTCCACGACGTCGAGCTGATGGTCAAGGGCGTGGCAGGCCGCTGCAAGGTCAAGGCTGCTGGCGGCATCTCCACCGTGGACGATATGGAAAAGTTCCTCGCCCTCGGCGCAGACCGTCTGGGCACCTCCCGCGCCGTCAAGATCCTGAACGGCGAGCAGGCAAAGGGCTACTAAGCTTCCGCTCCGCAAAGGGCACAGCTCCGGCTGTGCCTTTTCTGTTTGCGGGGGAAGGCTGCGCTCTGACAGAAAAGAAATGAGGGCGGGTGCATCATTTTCAAGAAAATGCCGAAAAAGAGTGCGGCCCTTCTTGACATTTCGACGCAGCAATGATAAGATATTACCCGGACAAACTGAATACCGACTTATCAAGAGCGGCTGAGGGGACAGGCCCTGTGAAGCCCGACAACCTGTGCGTGAGCATAAGGTGCCAAATCCTGCGGGAAACCGAAAGATAAGAGTGCAGACGCTCCGAACTTCGGTTCGGAGCGTTTTTTTGTTGCATGAGCTTGATGAACGTGTAGGAAGCTGTCAAGAATAATACACACCCCAACGCCAAGGAGGTACAAAAATGGCAAAAAATCGTCTGTTTACGTCCGAGTCCGTCACCGAGGGCCATCCCGACAAGATCTGTGACCAGATCTCCGACGCCATCCTCGACGAGATCCTGACCCACGACCCCGACGCCCGCGTGGCCTGCGAGACCTGTGCATCCACCGGCCTCGTTCACATTATGGGCGAGATCACCACCAACTGCTACGTCGATTTTCAGAAGATCGTCCGCGAGGTCGTGGCGGATATCGGCTATACCCGTGCAAAGTTCGGCTTCGACGCCGACACCTGTGCCGTCATCTCCAACATCGACGGCCAGAGTCCTGACATCGCCCTCGGCACCAACGACGAGGTCGGCGGCGCAGGCGATCAGGGCATGATGTTCGGTTATGCCTGCGACGAGACCCCCGAGCTGATGCCCATGCCCATCAGCCTCGCCCACAAGCTGGCCAAGAAGCTGACCGAGGTGCGCAAGAGCGGCGAGCTGGACTACCTGCGCCCGGACGGCAAGAGTCAGGTCACGGTGGAGTATGTGGACGGCAAGCCCGCCCGCGTGGACGCTGTGGTCATCTCCAGCCAGCACAGCGAGGCCGTCAGCATGGAGCAGCTGCGCGCCGACGTGATGGAAAAGGTCATCAAAGCTACCATCCCCGCCGAGCTGCTGGACGAGAACACCAAGTATTATATCAACCCCACCGGCCGCTTCGTCGTGGGCGGCCCTCAGGGCGACACCGGCCTGACTGGCCGTAAGATCATCGTCGATACCTACGGCGGCTACGCACGCCACGGCGGCGGCGCATTCTCCGGCAAGGACCCCAGCAAGGTGGACCGCAGCGCCGCGTATGCGACCCGCTGGGTGGCCAAGAACATCGTGGCCGCCGGTCTGGCCAAGCAGTGTGAGGTGCAGGTGGCCTACGCCATCGGCGTGGCAAAGCCCGTCTCCATCATGGTGGACACTTTCGGCACCGGCGTCGTGGAGGACGAGAAGATCGAGAAGGCTGTGGAGAAGGTCTTTGACCTGACGCCTGCCGCCATCATCCGCACCCTCGACCTGCGCAAGCCCATCTACCGCAAGCTGGCTGCCTACGGCCACATGGGCCGCGAAGACCTCGGCGTGAAGTGGGAGAACACCGACCGCGTCGAAGAGCTGAAGGCCGCAGTCGCAGCCCTCTGAGCGCGAAAATAGAATAGAATGACTTTTATCGCAATTTTCAAAAATAGCGCCTATCAGAATAGCATATTTGCGATATGCAGTTTGCGGATGCTGCCTGTGCATTAAAAACGCAAACTGCTATGAGCCGGAGATTGTATGTTTTTTGTAAAAAACACATAGTCTCCGGCCTTTTTTGGAAAAAGAGATGTGCAAGGCGCAGAAAATGCGAGTTTTTAGTGTCGAAACGCCGAAAATGTGATAGAATATGTACCGGATATGCACTTCAACGTCTGATTTTATCGACCGATAAAAGAAACATTAAGGAGCTGTAATTATGTCTGTCATTATCCCCAAGGATTGCTTCCACCAGCCTCAGGTCGCCGACCTGCGCCTCATCGCCTGCCCGGGTGCCGAGGAGCTGACCGACCTCATCGACAAGCATCTGGTGCGCTGGGCCGCTGAGGCCGGATACAAGACCGAGAGCTTTATCATCGAGAGCGCCTGCCCCCGCTTCCAGAGCGGCGATGCCAAGGGTCTGGTCAAGGAGTCGGTGCGCGGCGACGATATTTTCATCGTGGTCGATCCCGGCAACTACAGCGTGACCTACAAGCTGTTCAACTATGAGAACCACCTGTCTCCCGACGACCACTTCGCCAACCTCAAGCGCCTCATTCAGGCTGTGGCGGGCAAGGCACACCGTGTGTCCGTCATCATGCCCAGCCTGTACGGCGGCCGTCAGCACCGCCGCGTGTCCCGCGAGAGTCTGGACTGCGCGGTGGCCCTGCAGGAGCTGCAGGCCATGGGCGTCAAGAACATCATCACCTTCGATGCACATGACCCCCGCCTGATGAACGCTGTGCCTCTGATGAGCTTCGACAACGCCATGCCCACCTATCAGGTGCTGAAGAGCCTGCTCAAGAAGAACCCCGAGATCAGCTTCGACAAGGACAAGTTCATCGTGGTCAGCCCCGACGAGGGCGCCATGAGCCGCAATATGTACTTCTCCAGCGTGCTGGGCTGCAACCTCGGTATGTTCTACAAGCGCCGCGACTACACCCGCGTGGTCAATGGCCGCAACCCCATCGTGGCCCACGAGTATCTGGGCGACTCCGTTGAGGGCAAGACCGTCTTTGTGGCCGATGACATCATCGCATCCGGCGAGAGTATGCTGGAGGTCGCCACCAACCTGAAGGAGCGCGGCGCAAAGCGCATCATCGCCAACGCCACCTTCCCGCTCTTCACCAGCGGCCTTGAGAAGTTCGACAAGGCTGTGGCCAACGGCACTCTGGACTACGTCACCGGCACCAACCTGACCTACCGGATGCCTGAGCTGCTGACCCGCGACTGGTACGTCGATGTTGACGTCTCCAAGTACGCCGCTTACTTTGTCGTGGCCCTGAACCACGATATGTCCGTTTCCAGCATCATCGACCCCATCAAGAAGATCGAGGCCCTGCTGGCAAGCCGGAAATAATGACAGACGACCCCTGATATTCTTCCAATAAAATGAACCGCCCCCGTAGTGCTGCTGCACCATGGGGGCGGTTTTGTTGTCTGCTAGAGGCTCTCCCAAAGGGAAAGGCTGGGCGAGGTTTACTCCAACTCCTTCAGCGCCGCCACGACCCGCTGATACTCCTTCTCCACGGGAGGGAAGAGGGTATCTGCGCCGTCCAGCGTGCCGCCGCGGAGTGCTTCGGTCAGGGCGCTTGCGGGGGCGTAGAGGGCATCGAAGCCAAGGTTCTGGCAGACGCCCTTGAGGGTGTGGGCGGCACGGAACGCCGTGGGGGCGTCCTGCGCTTCCAGCGCCTTTTTCAGGTTCGGGAAGCTGTCGTCCTGCAGGAATTTCAGGGCGAAGCGGCGGACGAAATCCGCGCTGGGCAGGCGCTCCATCACAGCCTTATAATCGCCGCCAATGGCGGCATACATTTGTTCCAACGTCATTTTTTATACCTCATCCAAGAGAAGTTTCGTCAAAGGGTAGTCTTTTTTCTGGGGGGGGGGCGGGGGTATCCATCCCGGCCTCCTCTGCGAGGCGGTCTTTTACGTCACGCAGGCATTCCAGAAGCAGCGGGTTGAATGCACCATACGTTCCGGCTTCCAGCTCGGCGATGGCCTGCGCCTGCGGGAGGGCCAGATGTTTGTCCCCCTTGCCGACCAGACCGTCGTAGGCATCGGCCAGTGCGACCACCTGCGCCGCGATGGGGATGCTGTCGCCCTTCAGGCCGTCGGGATAGCCGCTGCCGTCCCAGCGCTCATGATGCCAGCGGCAGATCTGGAGCGCGAACTTCACCAGCGGCTCGTCCTGATACTGGGCCAGATTTTCCAGCATCTGCTCACCCAGAATGGTGTGGGTGCGGAGGATGGCCTTTTGCTCCGGCGTCAGGTCGGGGGCGTTGAGGATGCGGTCGTCAATGGCCATCCGTCCGATGTCGTGGAGGGCGGCCGCCGTTGCGATGAGGCGGCGGTCGGCCCCGGTCAGGTTGTAGCGGTCGGTCTTCTGGCAGAGCCGTTCCAGCAGGATGCCCGTGATCCGCTGCACCCGGGGAATGTGGTGGGAGCTTTCGCCGTAGTGGACCTCCATGACCTGACTGAGGATGCCGAACAGGATCTGGTCGTTTTTCTCGCGGTCGTAGAACTGCTGGGACACCATGGCCCGGAGCCGCCGCTGACGGGCGTAGAGCCGGGTGATGTTGGTAACACGGCGGTGGACGATGCGGGCGTCGAAGGGGCGGCTGATGTAGTCCGAAGCGCCCAGCTCGTAGGCACGGCGGACGGTCTGGGCGGAGTCCTCGCTGGAGATCATCACGACGGGGAGATCTTCGAGCAGGCCCTGCGCCGCCATCCGGGACAGTACATCGAAGCCGTCCATGTCGGGCATCACGATGTCCAGCAGCAAGATGGAAAGCTCGGGGCCGCGTGCATCCAGAATCTCGAGGCACTCTGCCCCATTGGAGGCTTCCAGAACTTCGAAATCATCGGAGAGGATCTCGGAAAGAATGTCCCGGTTCATGGGCGAGTCGTCCACGATAAGGACCGTCGGGCGGTGGGCGTTCCCGGAGCAGACAGAGTTGGGGGCGACGTCCTCGGTGACGACGGTGTTCTTGCAGCGCTTGGCAAGATACATCCGCTTATCGGCTACCACCACTGCGTCGCTGATGGGGATGTCTGCGGCCATCACGCCGCCGATGCTGGCCGAGAGCTGCAGCTTGCTGAACTCGGGCAGGTGGGCCGTGGAGAGGCGCTTGCTGATGTACCGGAGCTTCTGGACAAAATGCTCGGCAGGTATATTGGGCAGGACGAGCAGCAGCTCGTCGCCACCGTACCGCACCAGCATATCAGTGGAGCGGATGCAGCGGTGGATGATAGAGGCGGTGAGCCGGAGCGCCGCATCGCCCGCCGCGTGGCCGAAGGTGTCGTTGCAGAGCTTGAAGTCGTCAAGGTCGATCATGGCGACACCGGCGTTGAGGTATTTGTGCTTCAGCTCCTCCTCATAAAAGCGGCGGTTGTAAGCCCTGATGAGGGGGTCCGTGTAGAGCTGCTCGTCGGAGTGGAGCGTCCGCAGGGCACCAGAGTCCAGCGGAAGGACCATCTCGATAACAGACGGCTCACCGTCGATCTCGACGTAACGGGCGATGGCCTGATAGAGCTTGCTGCCCATCGTTTCCAGCTTGGTGCACTGGCATTTTCCGGCCAGCGCTTCGCGGCCCACACAGCTGGTGCAGGGGTGGGCGTTTTTCCACGGCGGATAACAGGGCTGCTCCGCTAATGTCTTCCGGTCGAGCAGACGGACGATGGGGAATATCTTGCGCAGGCAGGCCATTTCCTCTTCGGCCTGCTGGCGCGTCATAATATGGTCGGTAAGTTCGGACATGTGTCGCTCCTGTGATAACGGGGGGTGATGACGTGGGAGGGGGCAGAAAAACTGCGGACCTTCTGCGACAAACAATTATATATAAGTCTATGTTACCACAAGGAGAGGAAGCTCGTCAATGCAGGAAGATGGATTTCCAAAAAGGAATGGAAGTTTCCCGGGAAACCTGACAAAATAGAAATTTGGCGCAGACCGATAAAATTGTTGCATCTTTGGGCAGAGGAGACAGAAGATCCTGTAACCATTTTGCAAGAAATTACGCACAGACACACGATTTTTGGACGCAAGTTGCACAAACATGAAGAATTGTGCTGCTTAACAAAAAGATTTTGGGATACAACAGAAGGTCTTGTGGAACACGCACAAAATATAACAAAGAATCTTGTTGATTTGTTCTATTGCGAACAGTTCCGCAGATGGTTATAATACAAACAGAAACCGCGAAACGTGCAAAGAGTGCGATTTGCGAAATGCTGTGACAAGCGTAATGAAGGAGAACAAAATTATGAAAATGATCTCTCGTCGTGACTTCCTGAAGGCTTCCGCTGTTGTGGGTGCTGCTGGTGTCCTGACTGCCTGCGGCGGTTCCTCTGCCTCTACCGCTGCTTCCTCTACTGCAGCTTCTACCGCTGCTTCCTCTACCGCCGCTGCTTCCGGCTCTGCCAACATCGGCGTCTGCATCTATCAGTTTGCAGATAACTTCATGACCCTGTACCGCACCGATCTGGAAGAGTACCTGAAGGATATGGGCTACGCCGTCACCATCGTCGATGGCAAGAACGACCAGAACACCCAGACCGAGCAGATCAACACCTTCCTGCAGCAGGGCGTGGATGTGCTGGTCATCAACCCCGTCCAGACCACTTCCGCACAGACCATCGTTGATACCATCAAGCCCTCTGAGACTCCCATCGTCTTCATCAACCGTGAGCCCGACAAGAGCGTTCTGGACTCCTACGCAGACAAGTGCTGCTACGTTGGTGCTGACGCACGTCAGTCCGGTACTTATCAGGGCGAGCTGATCCTCGAGACCGAGACTCAGGGCGACATCAACGGCGACGGCAAGATCACCTACATCATGTGCAAGGGCGACCCCGAGAACATTGATGCTCAGTACCGCACCGAGTACTCCATCAAGGCTCTGACCGACGCCGGCAAGGAAGTCGAGTGCCTGTACGAGTACCTGGACAACTGGGATCAGACCACCGCACAGCAGGACGTCGCAAACGCTCTGGCACAGTACGGCGAGAAGATCGAAGTCGTCTTCTGCAACAACGACGCAATGGCACTGGGCGCTCTGCAGTCTCTGCAGCAGGCTGGCCGTACCGTCGGCAAGGACGTCTATCTGGTCGGTGTTGACGCACTGAGCGAGGCTGTCCAGAATGTCGTCGATGGCAACATGACCGGCACCGTCCTGAACGATGACGTGGGCCAGGCTACCGCCGCCGCAGCTGCTACCAAGCTGTACGTCGAGGGCAGCAAGGTCGAGCAGTACTACTGGGTCGACTACGTCAAGGTCACCAAGGAGAACGCTGCACAGTACATCAAGTAAGCAGCCAAAACCCTATCGTTGCAAGGTGCGCAGTGAACCAATAAGGCTTGATTAAGAGCTAAAAAGCGCGTGCGTGCGAGAAAAAATCTCCGCGCACGCGCCTTGTTTTGAAAAGCCGATGGCAAAAACGGCACTTTTGAGACCCATAGACAAGGAGGCTCTGAGGAATGTCAGAATACCGTCTGGTAATGAAAGGCGTGGTAAAGACCTTCCCCGGCGTGAAAGCGCTGGACCACGCGCAGTTGGAGCTCCGCCCCGGCAAAGTCATGGCCCTGATGGGCGAGAACGGTGCCGGTAAGTCCACCCTGATGAAATGCATGTTCGGCATTTACAAGATGGATGAGGGCGAGATCGAGTACGAAGGCGAAAAGGTCAACATCCCCACCCCGCTGGATGCACTGAACCGCGGCATCGCGATGGTGCATCAGGAGCTGCAGCCCATCCCGGCCCGCACCGTGGCAGAGAACATCTGGCTGGGCCGCTATCCCACCAAGAAGGCTGGTCCCATCACCATCGTGGACCACGCCAAGATGTATAAGGACACCGACGAACTGCTGAAAAAGCTGAAGCTGGATATCAAATCCCACGCGAAGCTGGGCAGCCTGAGCATCGCACAGATGCAGATGGTGGAGATCGCAAAGGCCGTCTCTGCAAACTGCAAGGTGCTGATCCTGGACGAGCCGACCTCCTCGCTGACCGCGAACGAAGTCGAGTCGCTGTTCCGCATCATGAACGAGCTGAAGGAGCAGGGCGTCGCTCTGGTTTACATCAGCCATAAGATGGACGAGATCAAGGTCATCGCCGACGAAGTCACCATCATGCGTGACGGCCACTACATCGGCAAGTGGGACGTCGCCAACATGACCAAAGAGGAGATCATCGCCAAGATGGTCGGCCGTGAGCTGTCCAATCTGTATCCCCCGCTGGAAAATCACCCCTCCGATGAGATCATGATGAAGGTGGAGGACTTCACCTCCATCCATCCGCGCTCCTTCCGCCACTGCAGCTTCGAGCTGAAGAAGGGCGAGATCCTTGGCGTGGCAGGTCTGGTGGGCGCACAGCGCACCGAGCTGATGGAGGGTATCTTCGGCCTGCGTGCCCACACCTCCGGCAAGGTGTGGATCAAGGGGCAGGAGGTCAACATCAAGCAGCCCCGCGACGCCATCCAGCACAGCGTGGCTCTGTTGACAGAGGATCGCCGCGCGACTGGCATCATGGGTGTGCTGAGCGTGGCCGACAACATCTCCATCGCCTCGCTGGATGCGCTGCGCAAAGGGCCTATCATGCTGGACGATAAGAAGATCCTCGAGCTGGTGGCCACCAACAAAGAAAAGATGGCCATCAAGGTGCCCAGCCCCAAGACGGCTATCAAGAGCCTGTCCGGCGGCAACCAGCAGAAGGTGCTGATCGCCCGCTGGCTGGCCAACAACCCCGATGTCCTCATTCTGGACGAGCCTACCCGAGGCATCGACGTCGGCGCAAAGTACGAGATCTACTGCATCATCGCCGACCTGGCAAAGCAGGGCAAGAGCATCATCATGATCTCCTCGGAGATGAGCGAGATCATCGGTATGTCCAACCGCGTCATGGTCATGTGCGATGGCCGCATCACCGGCTTTATCGACGGCAAGGACGCTACGCAGGAGAACATCATGGCTCTGGCGACCCAGTTTGAGACCGCGCCCGAAGCGGCGGCGGCCAATCAGTAAACAAGGAGGCTGTCTATCGTGGAAGCTACCAAGAAAGTAACGGGCAAGTCTGTAAAGAAGTGGCTGGGCAACAACGCCATCATCGTCCTGATGCTGGCCGTGTCCCTCATCGTCGGCATCATCCATCCCAACTTCTTCGCACTGGCCAATATCATCAACCTGTTCAAGAATGTCTCGATCCGCTACATCATCGCGCTGGGCATCTCCGGCTGTCTGATCACCACCGGCAACGACCTGTCCGCAGGCCGTCTGGCTGGTTTTGCCGCCTGTCTGGCCTGTATCTTCGCCCAGACCGAGGGCGCTGCCGGTAAGTTCTACCCCAATATGCCCACCC
>NZ_DAWCVJ010000054.1:0-17143 GCF_052358865.1 Faecalibacterium sp. | reverse complement strand
CTGCTGGCGGAGGAATCCGCCCTTTACCGGCAGGATTCCGGCGGGTGCGTGTTCAGTGCTAAGCCCCGCGGCATCGAATGACCAGACGGGCCGCTGCGTGCGCAGCGGCCCTTCTGGTCATTCTTTATTCTTCCGGCAGCCGTGCCACGAGGATGGCAAAGAGGACCAGACCCACGCAGGGGATGATGTTGGTCATCATACCGGCGGCAAGGCCCGCACGCTCGGCCACCATGCCGATGACCCACGGCATCAGGATGGCACCGCTGGCCGCCACCGGCAGCATGATGCCCATACTGGTCACGCTGGTCATCCGGCCCGCGCTGGCCACGGCGGTGGGGTTCATGCCCGCCATCGCAAAGGCGAAGGCGAACAGCAGCGCGATGGCCGCCCCCTGACTGCGGGCCTGCACCAGCAGGATGTAGAAGATGGTGCAGCTCACGCCCATGACCACCATGGCCTTGCGGGGCTGCTTGAAGGGAAAGACGAAGGCGATGAGCAGGCGGGCCACGAGGGTCGCGCCCCACATGACGGTGACGGTATAGGCCGCCAGTGCACCCGCGATGATGCCGCTGCCCTTAAAGTAAGTGACCATCCAGCCGGTGACGCTCTGCTCGGCGGCGTTCTGGCAGAACAGCAGGCCGGTCAGCAGCCAGAAGCGAGTGGACTTGAGGAAGCCCCAGTCGGTGACTTCCTTCCTGCCTGCGCCTTTCCCGGCGAAGGGAGTGCCCATATACACCAGCCAGAGCAGCAGGCCCAGCACCGCCAGCACCAGCACCGCAAAGGAGCCGCTCACCCTGCCCGCCGCCGCGATGAAAAAGGGGCAGAGCAGTGCGCCGCAGGCGTAGCAGCTGTGCATCAGGTTCATGCCCCGGGTGCGGTCGGCCGAATGATCGCTGACGAGGATGGTGCAGGTGTTGATGACGCTGCCCTTGGCGATGCCCACAAGGAAGAACCCCAGCGCCAGCACAGCCACCGTACCGCTGAGGCCCATCATGGCGTAGCCCACCGCGTAGCCGATGGTCAGCAGCAGGATGCTGGGCTTCATCCCCAGCCTGCCGGGCAGCATCGCAATGAGAAAGCCCGCCAGCAGGTTGCCGATGCTCATAAGGGACAGCAGCGTGCCGGTCATACCGTAGGCAAAGCCGTACTGCTCCTGCAATAGGCTGACCACCACGCCGCTGGAGATGGCACAGATGCCGCTGAAAAAGAAGGTGATGAAGCCCACGTTCCGCAGGCGGGTGTTCTTTTGTTCCATATGGTTCCTCTTTCCTGTTTTCCTTTTCCGTCCGCACTCACCATAAGCGCGTTGTATCCTGTTTATTATAGCTTTCTGCCGTCGGAGTTTCAACCTCTCCGTCTGCTTCGCGGACAGAGAGGTTTTCCCCCACGCAAAAAGAGGGCCGGACGTTTTTGTCCGGCCCTCTCTGAGGTCAGTGCTTATTCCGCCTTGGTCTCGGGCTTTGCCTCAGCCTCCGGCTTTGCAGCCGGTGCTGCGGGCTTTGCTGCTGCGGGGGCAGCAGGCTTCACCACGGGCTTCGGGGGATACGGATCGTCCTTCAGCGGGAAGAGGATGATCTTCTTCGGGCACTTCTGGGCGCACATACCGCAGCCCTTGCACTTGTCGTAGTCCACACGGGCCACGCCGTCCACGACATGGATGGCGTCGAACTTACAGGTGCGCTCACACATACCGCAGGCGATGCAGCTGGTGGTGCAGAGCTTGTTGGCGACAGCGCCCTTATCCTGATTGGAGCACATGACGACCGGCTTGCGCGGGCCGCCTGCGTCGATCATGATGACCTTCTTGGGGCAGATGTTGGCGCAGGCACCGCAGCCGGTGCACTTGTCCTTGTCCACCTTGGCCACGCCGTCCACGATGTGGATGGCGTCGAACTTACAGACCTTGGTGCAGTCGCCCAGACCGATGCAGGCGAAGGAGCAGGTCTTGGGGCCGCCGTACAGGGTAGCCGCAGCGGCACAGGTCTGGATGCCCTTGTAGTCATACGCGGGCTTGCAGTGCTCGGAGCTGCCCTGACACTGGACCACGGCCTTCTTCTCTACAGCGCTTGCCTCACCGCCCATGATCTTGGCGATAGCGGCGGCAGCCTTGGGGCCGCCGGGGGCGCACTTGTCGCAGGGCACACCGTCCATGACGACGGCCTTTGCGTAGTCGGCACAGCCTGCGTAGCCGCAGCCGCCGCAGTTTGCGCCGGCCAGACAGCTGGCGACTTCTTCGATGCGGGGGTCTTCCTCAACTGCCATGAACTTGGCAGCGGCGACCAGAATGATTGCGCCGACAGCACCGACGATGGTGCAGAGGATAACAGCAGATGCGATATTCATAAATCCTGTTCCTCCTTTACAGCGTCACATTGAACAGATTCTCAACGATGCCGCCAAAGCCCATGAAGGACAGGCTGGTGATCGCTGCGGCCAGCAGAGTGATGGGCAGGCCCTTGAAGGAAGCGGGGGGATCACAGGCCTCCACACGCTTGCGCACGCCGCTGAACATGACCATTGCCAGCATGAAGCCGACGCCTGCGCCCACGGCACAGATCAGAGCCTCGATGTAAGCAGCGCCAAAGCCCAGAGCAGCCACATCGGCGCCGTAGTCATCGACGACCAGAATGGTGACAGCCAGAACGCAGCAGTTGGTGGTGATCAGGGGCAGGTAAACGCCCAGAGAATTGTACAGAGCCACGACATACTTCTTCAGGAAGATCTCGATGAACTGCACGAGGACTGCAATGACCAGAATGAACACGATGGTCTGCAGATAGCTCAGACCGGCGGGGTCCAGAACAAAGATCTGCAGCGGGAAGGTCACGGCCGTAGCCATGAGCATGACGAAGATGACGGCGCCAGACATACCCACGGCGGAGTCAAGCTTCTTGGAAACGCCCAAGAACGGGCAGATGCCATAGAACTTCACCAGCACGTAGTTGTTGACAAGGATCATGCTGAAGAAGATAGCAGCGAGTTTGACGAGCATCTTATTAGCCCTCCTTCTTCAGATTGTCGATGTCGCAGCAGCTCTTGCGCTCGATGCGCGCATCCAGCTTGCCCTCCAGCCAGACACAGCCAGCCATCAGGATGCCGTAGCAGAAGAACGCGCCGGGAGCCTGCGTCATGATGCCGATGCGGGCGACGCTGTCGGGCAGGACCTGGAAGCCCAGCCAAGTGCCGCTGCCCAGCACCTCGCGGATGGTAGCCATCAGCACGACGGTGAGGGTGTAGCCGATGCCCATGCCGACGCCGTCCAGTGCGGAGTCAACGACGTTGTTCTTGCAGGCGAACATCTCGGCACGGCCGAGGATGATGCAGTTGACGACGATCAGGGGCAGGAAGACGCCCAGAGCGGTGTACAGGCTGTCCATGTAGGCGTGCATGACCATCTGGACGATGGTGACGAAGCCTGCGATGATGACGATGTAGCAGGGCAGATGGACCTTCGCGGGGATCACGTTGCGCAGCAGCGAGATCAGGATGTTGGAGCAGACCAGCACGAAGGTGAAGGCTGCGCCCATGCCCAGTGCGCTGGAAACTGCCGTGGTGACTGCCAGACAGGAGCAGGTGCCCAGAACCAGACGCAGAACGGGGTTCTCTTTGATGATGCCGTTGGTAAGGATGCTTACCTTGGACTTGTTTTCAGATGCCATTTCTTACCAACCTCCTTTATGCCAGCTCGTTGTAGCAGTTGACGCAGTCGTTGATGGCGGCGAACAGTGCCTTAGAGGAAATGGTCGCGCCGCTGTATGCGTCAAAGCCCTGACCGATGGCGATATTCTGGGTGCCGTCCATGCCGTTGAACTGGGCAAGGAAGGTATCCGTTGCGACATTGGAGCCGATGCCCTTGGTCTGAGTGGAAGCGTCCACCCAGATGCCGGTCACGGTGCCGTTGGTGTCGAAGCCCATGATGACGGACAGGATGCCGCCGTCGAAGCCCTTCTCCTCAGCCTTGATGGCGATGCTGCCATCCTCAGCCTTGACCACGCCGGTGACGTTCTCGGTGGTGTAGCCGGTCACTTCTTCCAGCGTCTTTGCGTCGGAAACAGTGGGCATGACGTCCACATAAGCTGCCAGAGTGGCGGCCTTCTGGTTGGCGTCGATGATGGGCGCAGTAAAGGAGTTGACCAGAGCCAGCAGGAAGCTGACCACCAGTGCGATCACGCTCAGCACGACCACCGGCTTTACCGTGCTATCCCAAGTAGACTTATTCATTTGCCAGCAGCCTCCTTCTTTGCAGGTTTGACGTAGCCATACGGCGTCTGGCGGGTCATATCATTGATGTACGGGACCCACAGGTTCATGAACAGCAGCGCGAAGGACACGCCCTCGGTGTAGCTGCCCCAGTAACGGATGGCGAAGGTGACGATGCCCAGCGCCACGCCGTAGACCAGCTTGCCCTTCAGGGTGAAGGGGCTGGTGACGTAGTCGGTCGCCATGAACACAGCGCCGAACAGCAGGCCGCCGCTCAGCACAGCCACCAGTGCAGCGTGGACGCTGTGGGTGGCAATGAGGTAGAACAGGAACATGCTGCCAACATAGGCGGCGGGGATGGCGATGCTGATGGTCTTGGTGACGACGAGGTAGATCAGGCCCAGCACGATGGCCAGAGCGCAGGTCTCGCCCAGAACGCCGCCATGGACGCCCATGAAGAGGTCCAGCAGGCTCAGCTTGTTGGGGTCAGCCACGGCCAGCGGGGTCGCGGAGGACAGCTGATCGACGGCTGCATCCGGGAACACCCACTTGTTCATCGCGCCGGCGAAGCTGATGAACAGCACGATACGGCCCACCAGAGCGGGGTTCGCAAAGTTCATGCCGATGCCGCCGAACAGCTGCTTGACCACGATGATGGCCACGAAGTCGCCGATGATCAGCTCACCGATGGGCATCCCCACAGGCACATTCAGGGCGAGGATGATGCCGGTGACTACAGCAGACAGGTCGCCGATGGGGTTTGCCTTCTTCATCAGCTTGCAGTACAGCCACTCAAACGCCACGCAGGCCACGACCGACACGGCAGTGACCAGCAGGGCACGCAGACCAAAGATAATGGCAGAGGCCACGACGCACGGGGTCAGGGCCACGATCACGTTGGCCATCAGGCCGGTGGTCGTCTCCTCAGAGCGCAGGTGCGGGGAGGCCGAAACAATAAGCTTCGTATCCATTACTTATTGCCTCCTTTTTTGATTTCACCGAGATAGAATGCCTTGGCCAGACCCATCATCTGGGTGCAGGGGCGCTTGGCCGGGCAGACGAAGGTGCAGGAGCCGCAGTTGAAGCAGTAATCAACGTGCAGCTTGCCCAGCTCCTGAACATCGCGGGCTGCGTAGGCCTGATTGACCTCGACAGGCTCCAGACCCATCGGGCAGTACTCGACGCAGCGGCCGCAGCGGATGCAGGGGTTGACCTGCGGAGGCTGTGCCGTAGCCTCGCTCAGCATGATGAGGCCGGAGGTGGTCTTGGTGGTGGGGTAGCTCAGGTCGCGCACTGCGGGACCCATCATCGCGCCGCCGGCCACGACCTTGCCCAGCGTCACGCCGCCCTTCAGGCCGGCCGTGTTCAGGACGTCCTCATAGGAAGTGCCCACAGGGACGATGAGGTTCTGGGGCTTCTCGCAGGCATCGCCGTCCACGGTGATGACGCGGCTGACCACCGGCATACCGGTAGCCAGATACTTGCCGAGGCTGGACACGCTGGTCACGTTCATGACGATGGCGCCGGCTGCGGCGGGCAGGCCGCCGTGCGGGACCTCGCGGCCCAGACACTTCTCAATGAGGATCAGCTCTGCGCCGGTGCCGTAGACGCTGGGCAGGGGCTTGACCTCGATGGCGGGCTTGTCCTTGGTCTTCTGGCACAGCAGATCGATGCACTCGGGCTTGTTGTTCTCAATGCCGATGACGCACTTCGGGATGCCGGTGTACTTCAGCACTGCCTCGATGCCCCGGATGATGTCGTCTGCACAATTCAGCATCTCCTGCGTGTCACTGGTCAGCCAGACTTCACACTCGGAGGCGTTGATGAGCAGGGTGTCCACGGGATCCTTGGGCTGGAGCTTGACGTCGGTCGGGAAGCCTGCGCCGCCCAGACCGACCAGACCGCTCTCCCGCACGGCGGCGAGGAAGCTGGCCTTATCGGTCACTTCGGGAGCCTTCACGGCGGGGTCTACGGTCTGCTTGCCATCGGTCTTGATGACCACAGAGTCGCACATACGGCCGTTGGACAGACGGAACGGCTCCACAGCCGCCACGGTGCCCGAAACGCTGGAGTGGATATTTGCAGACACAAAGCCGCCAGCTTCACCGATCTTGGTACCGACGAACACCTCGTCGCCCTTCTTCACCAATGCCTTGGCGGGAGCGCCGATGTGCTGGCTCATCAGGATGCGTACCTGCGCGGGCAGAGGCATCGGGACCGGTTTGCTTGCAGCAGTTGCCTTGTCATGCGGCGTATGCGCGCCAAGCGCCGCACGTTTCAGCTTGTTCAACATGGAATTAAATCCCCCATTCTGCTTGAATTGCCGTCCCCACGCCCATGCAGGCGCACTGGTACAGGGACAGGTGCTGCTTAACACACTTATTGTATCATTTTGCGGTGGGAAGTCAACGACAACAAGGCCAAAATGAGAGGATTTTCTTAAATTTCTTGGCTGTTTTTCACGATTAGTCGGAACTAACCTCCTATTTTTTCGTTCGTATCGCACAACTTTTCCCAAAGTCCGGTCGTTTGCCTTTCCGGCAGGAATATGCTATACTACAATCAACAAAGCTCAGGGCGCACCCCGTGCCCGGGGCGCATCCCGTTAAGGAGGGTCTGACCATGAAATTTCTGAAAGTACTGCTCGCTGTTTTGACCTGTCTGGCTGTCACGCTGACCGGCGTGCTGCTCTTTGTGGACAAACGCGGCCCCCACTATATCCAGATCGACAACAGCGAAGACTGATCTTCTCTGCTTTTGAAAAACAGCATCCCCCAGCCTGAGCGGTGTCCCGTCCGGGCTGGGGGATGTTTGGCTTTGCGGCGTATACCGCCCCTGAAAAATGCCTCCGGAGACGCAGCAGCCGGAGGCATTCCTGTTTTTGCTCAGTAATCTTTTTCGCAGCCCAGCAGGAACTTCATGTAGGCAAACGTCCGCTCCTGTCCGAGGTCGCGCACCATCTGGAGGAGCTTTTCCAGCAGCGCCCGGGTCTCGGGGTGGAGGAGGTAGTGGTCTCTGCTGCGCTCGTAGTACTCCCACGGAGAGGCGTCGGTGTACCTGTCACCCAGATAGATCTGGCTGGCTGCGACCCGGTCGCAGACCATCTCGCAGACATACCGCAGCGGGATCTTCATGCCGGTCAGCCCCGCCTTAGTGGTGCTGTAGTCGATCCAGTACTCGAGGTGATGCTTGTTGCGGCCCTTGTGGTGGAGCCACGCCGAGGTGTAGCCCTTGGCCTCCCGCTCCGCCTCGTTGGGGCTGTGGTCGCCCTGATAGTAGATGCAACCGGGGATGAACTCGGTGGGGCTGTACTTGCTCAGGTCGTGGGCAAGGCCCTGCTCGTACAGTCCGCAGGCAAAGCAGTATTTCATCACCAGGAGCTTGTGCCGGGTGATGGTCTCAAAATGGCCCTTGATGTTCATGCGTTCCGCCACCTCACAGTCACTTTTCCCTCTTTCAGGTTCCGCAGGTCGCCGCTCTCCGAGAAGTCCTCCCGGTCGCGGGTCAGACTGGGATTGTAATAGGGGTCGTCAAGGATGTCCGCCTTGCCGTGAACATCGTAGAGACGCTGCTGTTCGGCCGCAAAGCGGGCTGCCTTGGCGGGATCCTTCTCATCGCCGCCCCGGCTCTTGCTCTCGTAATGGGTCAGCTGGGCATAGGGCGTCCACGCGATGCGATAGCCCCGGTCCCGCACCCGGAGGCAGAAGTCCACGTCGTTGAAGGCCACAGCGAACTTCTCGTCGAGGCCGTCCACTTCATCCCACACACTGGCCTTCACCAGCAGGCAGGCCCCCGTGACCGCAGAGAAGTCCTGCACCGTCGCGGTGCGGAACATATAGCCGCTGCCGCCGGCCTTCTTGTACTTGTGGCTGTGGCCCGCGTAGCCGCCCAGACCCGTGACGACGCCTGCGTGCTGGAGGGTCTCGTCGGGGTAATAGAGCATCGCGCCGCAGATGGCCGCGCCGCCGGGGTGGGCACACGGACGCAGCAGCTCGGTGAGCCAGCCGCCGTTCCGCACCTCCACGTCGTTGTTCAGCAGCAGCAGGTACTCGCCCGACGCGGCTTTCCGGCCAAAGTTGTTGATGGCCGAGAAGTTGAAGCCCTTTTCCGGCCACGTCACCACCTTCAGCCCGTCGTACCGCTTCTCCGCCGCCTCGTAATAGGCAAAGGTGGCCGGGTCGGTGGAGTTGTTCTCGATGACGATGACCTCGAAGTTGTCCCACTCGGTCTTGGCCCAGATGCTGTGCAGACACTTCTCGAGGTCGTCGATGTGGTCCTTGCTGGGGATGAGGATGCTGACCTTGGGGTCGCCCTCGATGTCCCACTTCACCCGGTAGGTGCTGGGGAAAATGCCGTCCTCCACCCTGCCGGTGCGCCCGGTGCGGGCCAGATGGTCGGCCAGCGCCTTTTTCGCCGCCGCCGCCACATAGGGCTTTGCCTCGGTGCCGCCGGAGGTCGAACCGGCGTGGACCCGCCAGTAGTAGAGCACCTGCGGGACATGGGCCGCGCCGCCGGTCTGCTCGATGAGGCGGAGGAAGAGGTCGTGGTCCTGACTGCCGTCGCAGGCGGGCCGCTCGCCGCCCAGCTGCTCGTACAGCGCCCGCCTGAAGACCGCCAGATGGCAGATATAATTGCAGCAGAGCAGATAATCCGGGGCATAATCGGGCTTGAAATGGCCCACCATCGGCTTTTTGATGCTCTTTGAGAAGAGGGCCTCGTCGCTGTAGACAAAGCCGTCCGGCTCGCCCCTCTGGCGCAGCTGCAGAATAGCCTTTCCCATCGTATACATGGCATGGGGGGCCAACACATCGTCATGGTCGGCGAGGGCGAGGTATTCGCCGTCGGCCAGCGCCTCGGCGGCGTTGGTGTTAGCAGCGATGCCCTTGTTTTCGACCTTTTTGTATCCGATGTGTTGATTTTTCTGCTGATATTCCCGGACGATACGCTCCACCTCGGGGTGGGCGTCATCGGAGGCGTCGGCGAGACAGAGCTGACCGTTGGGAGCCGTCTGGCCCACAAAGGAATCCAGAAACTCCCGCAGGTAATTCTCGGGCGTATTATACAGCGGGGTCAGGATGGAGATGGTGGGCAGGCCGCAGTCCTCGGCGGTTTTTCCTGCCATCTCGGCCCTCTGGGCTTCCAGCACCTTTCTACCGGGCAGATAGCGCGCCCTCTTGCCGAAGAAGCGGCGGCGGACAAAGCCCGCGCCCCGCTTCACCATCGTGGGCAGGCCCTCGTCCTTTGTGAGCCGGACGGCATAGCCCGCCAGCTCTTTGGCGCGTTTGAGTCGTACATCCATCGCCTTATGCCTCGCCCCGCTGCACGGCCTTGTAGGCGTTGCAGACAGTCTGGGTGTCGCCGTTCATCCTGAGGCGGCCGTGGCTCAGCCATGCCACCTTGCTGCACATCCGCTCGATCTGCTCGATGGAGTGGGACACCAGAATGACCGTGGTGCCGCCTGCCATCAGCTCCTTCATCCGCTTCTCGCACTTCTGCTGGAAGAGGAAGTCGCCCACCGACAGCACCTCGTCGGCGATGAGGATGTCGGGCTTGGTGATGGTGGCGATGGCGAAGCCGATGCGGGCCACCATGCCGGAGGAGTAGTTCTTCAGCGGGACGTCGAGGAAGTTCTGCAGCTCGCTGAACTCCACGATCTCGTCAAATTTCTCGTCCAGATACTTGGGCGAGAAGCCCAGCACCGTGCCGTTGAGGTAGATGTTCTCCCGGGCAGTCAGGTCCATGTCGAAGCCTGCGCCCAGCTCGATGAGGGGCGCAATGGTGCCGTTGACCGTCACCTTGCCCTTGCTGGGCTTATACACGCCCGCGATGGTCTTGAGCAGGGTGGATTTGCCCGAGCCGTTCAGGCCCACAAGGCCGTAGAAATCGCCGGGCATGATGTCGAGGCTCACGTCCCTGAGGGCGTAGAACTCATCGTACTGCAAGCGCCCCTGCACCATGGCAAGGAGGTATTCCTTCAGGCTCTCGTGCTTTTCGGTGGAGAGATTGAAGCACATGGATACATTGTCCACTTTGATGATAGGTTCCATCGTTCTCTCCTCCTTATATATGCAGCACGAAGCGGTCCTGTGTTCTGCGGAACATCTGGACGCCCACCAGCATCGAGACGACGGCGCACAGGCCGCAGACGAGGAACATATTGATGTCCAGCGGGATGCCCCACATCAGGGTGCGGCGGAAGCCCGTGATATACCAGTACATCGGGTTCAGCTTGATGATCTGCTGCATATTGAAGCCGCCGATGGAGAAGGTCATCTGGGTGGGGTCGTAGAAGATGGCGGAGAAGTAGAGCAGCGCCGTGATAAAGACGCTCCAGATGTGCATGATGTCCCGGAAAAACACCGTCGCCGCCGCGAGGAAGAGGCCCACGCCGAGGCTGAAGAAGAAGAGCGTCACCAGCGGGTAGAACGCCTCGAAGACCGTGATGTGGATGGGGCTGCCGGTGAACACCATCACCAGCGCCAGCGCCACGAAGCTGAAGACGCAGTTGACCATGGCGAAGCAGCACTTTTCCAGCGGGAAGACATACTTGGGGATATAGACCTTCTTGAGCAGGGAGGCCGCGCCGAGGACGCTGCTCATGCTGGTGGAGGTGGCCTCATTGAAGAAGTTGAAGAGCAGCTGGCCGCACATCAAAAAGACCGGGAAGTTGTCGATGCCGCTGCCCCGCATATCCATCAGGCTGCTGAACACGGCCCAGTACACCAGACACATGAGCAGGGGGTTGAGCACGCTCCACACCACGCCCAGCACACTGCGGCGGTATTTGAGCTTGAAGTCACGGCTGACGAGGTTCCACAGCAGATAGCGGTAGCACCACAGGCCGTTGAACATTGCCTTGAGCTTTTTCACCGGCGATCACCACTTTTCAAAATACTCGAACTTCTGGGCGGCAAACGGCTCGTGGAGCTTGTCCTTGGCGCTGGTCTTGTGCTCACAGCCGCAGTCGGGCCACTGGACGTTGACGGTGGGGTCGTCGTAGGGGATGCCGCCCTCGCTGGTGGGGTCGTAGACGTCGGTGCACTTGTAGCAGAACTCGGCCACATCGCTCAGCACAAGGAAGCCGTGGGCAAAGCCCTCGGGGATATAGAACATCTTCTTGTTCTCCTCGGAGAGGGTCACGCCCACCCACTTGCCGAAGGTGGCGCTGTGGGGGCGGCAGTCCACGGCAACGTCAAAGACCTCGCCCTTGGTCACACGCACCAGCTTGCCCTGCGTGTGCTCTTTCTGGAAGTGGAGGCCGCGCAGCACACCGCGGGTGGAGCGGCTCTGGTTGTCCTGCACAAATTCCTTGTCGATGCCGGCCTCGGCGAACTGGTCCTTCTGATACGTCTCCATGAAGTAGCCGCGGTCATCGCCGAACACCTGCGGCTCAATGACGACGACACCGGGGATCTCGGTCTGCGTAAACGTGAACTTACCCATAATGATTTTCCTCTCTGTTTTGTTTTATCGTTTTTTGTCGATCTGTTGTATATGGAAAAGCCTTTTTGCGGCTTTTGCGCGTAGATTCAGCGCTTCCGGGTCTTTCTGTTCCGGCGGCGCAGCAGCCTCATCACACCCACTGTGACGACCGCAGCAGCAGCCGTGCAGGCCAGCGAGATGAGGATGAGCATTCCGGCGGTCTTGGCAGGCCGGACGTCGGAGGCGGTCTCCAGCTCCCGGCCCACGTTTGCGTCCAGCAGCTCGTCCAGCCCGGTGATGACCGCCGGGACCCGGACGCTCCCCGACTCCTGCTTGTCCCCGCCGCTGACGGTGTACACCGCATACACCTCCAGCGAAGCACCCAGAACGTACCGCTCGGGCAGCTCCAGCGACACCGAGACGTCCTGCGCCGTCACACCGTCGGCCAGCAGCAGCCGGACGCCCGGGTCGGTGACGGTCACGCGGCCCAGCGTCCCGCCGCCGCCCACGACCTCCAGCTCCTCGGTCAGCCCCTTCGAGGGCAGGTCGGTGTAGCTCGTGAAGCGGGCGAACGCATCCTCCAGCAGGGTGCGGACATCGCTGTACTTATCGGGCTTGGTCTGGCTCTGCATGGTCACGCAGATGAGGCGGACGCCGTCCTGCTCCGCGAGGCAGACGTAGCTGTAACGGGCGATGTTGGTGTAGCCGATCTTTGAGCCGAGGATGGCAGGGATATAATACCTGCTGTAATGCAGCCGCATCTTGTCCTGCTGGGAGAAATAGCGGGTCACCGGCTGGACGTTCGTGGGCTGCATGGTGTACATCTCGTTGCGGGTAAAGACCGTCTCGAATCCCGGCTGCTCCAGCGCCCATCGCAGGATCTGGGCCATGTCGTAACAGCTGGTGTAGTGGTCGTCGTTGCTGATGCCGTGGGGGTTGGCGAAGTGGGTGTGTTCAAGGCCCAGTGCCTCCACCTGCGCGTTCATCGCCGCCACGCCGCCCTCGATGGTGCCGCCGCCGAAGTATTCGGCCAGCAGGTTCGCGCCGTCGTTGGCGCTGGCGATCATGGTACCGTAGAGCGCATCCTGCAAGGGTACCTCCTCGCCCTCCTGCAGGGCGATGTGGCTGGAATCGGTGCCCGCGAGGGAGTAGACGTCCTCGTGGGAGACGGTAAGCTTGACGCCGTCCCAGTTCCCCTGCGCTTTCTGGCAGGCAAGGCCCAGCGTCATCACCTTGGTGATGGACGCCGGGTGCAGCTCTTCGTTCATATTCTGCTGCGCCAGCACAAGGCCGGTGTCTGCATCAAGGATGCAGTAGGCCTCCGTCGCCGTCAGGGCCGGGCCGACGGCACCGGCGGACAGGGCCATACAGAGCAGGAGCAACGCTGTGAGAAGCGCAGCGAGGTATTTTTTCATTCGTTCATTCTCCACAAATCTTCATAGATGCTGTTAGTATACCACACTTTTCCCCGGCTGAAAAGCTTTCTCATCCACATGGACACTGCAATACCGGCTGCAGCTGCCGTCCTTCCAACGCCGCCTCGAGGGTCTGAGGCAGCAGCTCGAACCGCGCCTTGAGGCTCTGGGGTTTCGTGTTCGGATCATCCTGCCCGTAAGGCACGAAATAATAGTGCTTGCGCTGATAGAGCCGGGCGATGTTCTCCCCGGATGCCCCCAGCCCGTCGTTGGTGGAGATGGCCACCACGATAGGGCTTCCCACCCGGAGCAGGCTTTTCGCCGCCAGTGTCACCGGCGTGTCAGAAAGACCCTCGGCCAGCCGGGCCAGCGTGGCCCCGGTGCAGGGCGCGATGACGAGGGCGTCGGCCAGACGGCGCGGGCCGAGAGGCTCGACGGCCTGCAAGGTATCCAGCACCGGATGCCCGGTCAGGCCCTCGAGCTGTTGCCGCCAGCCCGTCCCCCGGCCAAAGCGGGTGTCCTGCCCCGCCGCAAAGCTCATCACCGGCAGAAGCTCCCACCCCTGCCCCCGCAGCGCCCGGGCCGCATCCAGCGCTGCATCCAGCGTGCAGAAGCTGCCACAGACCGCAAAGGCCGCGCAGCGCGTTCTCGTTCCTCTCATCATGCTTCCTCCCTCTGCCCGATCATCTCGCACACCGTCTGGGCCACCGCCTCCCCTGCCGTCTCGGGCGCACAGGCGGCGGGCAGGCTCAGCGCATGGATGGCTCTGTGGCCCAGCCGCCGGGCGGCCTCAAAGTCGGTGCCGCCGGGGCGGGACGCCAGATCTACGATGAGGCTCTCCGGCCGCAGCCGGGCCAGCACCTCCGCACTCAGCACCGGCGCCGGGACGGTGTTCACCACGGTGTCGAAGGCCGGGGCCAGCTGCCCGAGTCGGTCGATGGCCACGCTTCGCAGCCCGAAGCTCTCCGCCAGCGCTCTCTGGGCCGGGCGGCGGGCCGCCGCCGTCACCTGCGCCCCCAGCGCCCCCAGCCGGACGCCCAGCGCCTGCCCCACCGGCCCGAAGCCGGTGAGGAGGATGCTGCTGCCCCACAGGGTGCGGCTGCGCTCCGCCATCAGGATGCCGATGCAGCCCTCCGCCGTGGGGATGGCGTTGCGGATGGTCAGCTCCTCCCGGGCGAAGTAGTCCACCAGCTCTACCCCCGCCTCGGCGGCGATGGCCTTCGCCTCTGCCGAGAGCATCCCGCCCAGCGCCAGCGTGCCGGGCCGTGCGGCCCGCAGCAGCTCGGCCAGCGGCGTCCGGGCCGCGTCCAGCGGCAGAGGCAGCAGGATATAATCCGCCACCGCGATCTTCTCCGGCCCGCCCACACTGTACCCTGCCCGGGCCAGCGCCCGGGCCGCTGCCGCCTGCCGGGCGTCACCGCCCACCACCGCAAACTGCTTCCGTCCTTCCACTGTAAGGCCCCCTCCCCCTATCCTCAGTGCGCTATCCTATGCGCCGCCCGCCTCCGGGGTGCAAAAAAGGCCCGGCAGACGCTTGTACAGCATCCGCCGAGCCTTGCTTATTCAATTATCGAGCCGGGGACATCTCAGCGGCCGCAGCTTTCGCCGCTGCAATGGTCGCAGTCTTCTTCCAGCTTGCCCACGATGGGTTCCGGGTCGATGCCCTGACGACGGTAGTAGTCAGACAGCGCCGACTTGACGGCCTGCTCAGCCAGAACAGAGCAGTGGACCTTGATGGGAGGCAGACCTTCCAGAGCCTCGACAACAGCCTTGTTGGTCAGCTTCAGAGCCTCGTCCACGGTCTTGCCCTTGATGAGGTCGGTGGCCATGCTGCTGGTGGCAATGGCTGCGCCGCAGCCGAAGGTGAGGAACTTGACATCAACGATGACGTTGTTCTCGATCTTAAGGTACATCCGCATGATGTCGCCGCACTTGGGGTTGCCGACCTCGCCCACGCCGTTTGCATCGGGGAGCTCGCCCACGTTGTGCGGATGTGCAAAATGCTCCATGACCTTTGCGCTATACATACCTGCCATTTTACTTATCTCCCTTCAGGCTGAACTGGCGGGCCGTGTTCTGACCCTGCAGCCACATACAACTCATAGCACGACGGCGGGGAATGACCTCCTCCAGCACATCGCACAGATATTTTGCTTCTTCCATGGTGTTCTGCGGGCCAAAGGTGAACCGCATGGAACCGTGGCCGATCTCCTCCGGCACGCCGATGCTCAGCAGGACATGGCTGGGGTCGAGGCTGTCAGAGTTGCAGGCAGAGCCGGTCGAGGCGCAGATGCCGTGCATATCGAGGTCCAACAGGATGGTCTCGCCCTCCAGACCCGGGAAACTGATGTTCACATTGCCGGGCAGGCGGTGCTCAAGGCCGCCGTTCAGGCGTGCCTCGGGGATGTTCTTCAGGACACGGTCGATGACGTAATCGCGCAGCACCTTCTCGTGAGCCATCCGCTCTTCCAGATGCTCCGTGGCCATCTCGAGGGCCTTGCCCATACCGGCGATGCCGGCGACGTTCTCGGTGCCTGCGCGGTGGCGTGCTTCCTGACTGCCGCCGTCGATGAGGTTCTGGGGCCAGATGCCCTTGCGGCAGTAGAGTGCGCCCATGCCCTTGGGGCCGTTGAACTTGTGAGCGCTCATGGACAGCATATCCACGCCCAGCTCCTTGACGTCCACGGGGATCGCACCGACTGCCTGAACGGCGTCGGTGTGCATCCAGATGCCATGCTTGTGGGCGATCTCCGCGATCTCCTTGATGGGCTGGATGGTACCGATCTCGTTATTGGCCATCATGATGCTGATGAGGGCCGTGTCGGGGCGGATAGCAGCCTCGACGTCCTCGGGGCGGATATAGCCCTCGGTGGTGGGCTTGATATAAGCGACCTCAAAGCCCATACGCTCGAGAGCGGCCATGCTGTGCATGATGGCGTGGTGCTCGAACGCGCTGGTGATGAGGTGCTTCTTGTTCTGGCGTGCCTTGGTAAAGGCAGTGCCCTTCACCGCCCAGTTGTCGGCCTCAGAGCCGCAGCCGGTGAAGAAGATCTCGGCCGGGGATGCGTTGATGGCCTTTGCCACCTGTGCGCGGCCCTTATCCACAAATTCCTTGGCCTCATAGCCCACACTGTAATGGCTGCTGGGGTTGCCGCAGGCACCGCTCAGGGCCTCGACCATCACAGCCAGAGCCTCGGGGGCACAGGCGGTGGTAGCAGCGTTATCCAGATAAACCACTTTTTCTGTGTTTTCCATAGGAATGATTCCTTTCTGCTAAAATGTGGGTACGCCGCGCCTTCTCGGGGGCCGGGGCGCGCCCGCATGGATTCCATTTGACGGAATAGTTATATCATATCATTCCCTAGTATGTCAATGGGAATACTCGAATTTCGTGATTCAGTCACATTTCAGGCCTTTTCCGGTGAGTTTTCCCAGCAACACCTTCCACTTCGGGTAGCCCCAGCGCTTGTCTTCCGCGAAGTCGTCGGCCAGCCGCCACGGGAAGGGGCTGCCGTCGAAGTAGAGGTTCCCCTCTTCGTCCACCCGGTCCAGCTTCTTGGGCAGATAGTCCTCGTCGTAGTAGCTCTTGCGGCGGTCGGGCAGTGCCCAGTGGAGGGTGCCGTCGGCGTCCATCCCCTTGGCCCAGACGCCGAACACAAAGGTCGCCGCCTCGCCATAGCAGTGCTGCTCCATCCGGATGGCACCGTCGTAATAGAATTTGATGACCTCCAGCGTGCCGGACTCTTTTTTGCCGTCCCGGCCCAGCGTGGGGCGGTAGTCCTGCTGGTAGCGGCAGCCGCAGTGGGTGCCGGCGAACTGTTTGGCAGTAAACATCTTCTGTCCTTTCTGCTTTCTGTGAGGGGAGACTTCTTAGGGTGAATTGATTTTTCGGCGGGATATGTTTTCGTCAAGCGGGCGTGTGCGCCTGCGGCGCAGGGCGGAGCACCGTTGCAGCAGGGCTTGGTTTTCTTTAAGCAGGTTCTCGCGCTGGTGGCGCGGGGCAGGTTTTCTCTTATGGTCAAGTGGCTTGCGCTCCGCGCGGGCCAGAGGCAGGGAGGGGTGTTTCGACTCCCCCCTCCCTACCTCTGGACTCCACTCTCCCCGCA